>WQZK01000037.1 GCA_009780765.1 Defluviitaleaceae bacterium | reverse complement strand
TTTCTTAGTAATTTTAGAAGGGGTGGAAAAGATGAAAAAGAATCGTTTTGATTGGCAAAATATCTTTTCTATTTTTATTATTACTATTTTATCTTTTGTTTATTTTATTTTTTAAGCTTCCTCGTTTGAGGGAGCTTTTATTTTTAGAGTGGAGGTTTCAAAATGGAATTAAAAGGCAGGCATTTATTAGAACCCTTAAATTTTTCTGTGGCTGAAATGGATGATATTTTCGAGCTGGCAGAACGCATTATCAAAAACCCTAAGAACTATGCAGAGGTGTGCAAAGGGCAATTACTCGCAACACTGTTTTACGAGCCAAGTACGAGAACACGCTTTTCTTTCGAGGCTGCTATGCTCCGTTTGGGCGGGCAGGTTATAGGGTTTTCAGAGCCTAATTCTTCTGCCGTTGCAAAAGGCGAGAGCATCGCAGATACTATCCGCACAGTTGCTTGCTATGCAGATATTGCCGTTATGAGACATCCTAAGGAAGGCTCGGCAATTATTGCATCTAAGTATTCAGACATTCCTGTTGTAAACGCTGGTGATGGTGGGCATCAACACCCAACGCAAACTTTAACAGACCTTCTTACAATAAAGCTCGAAAAAGGTAGCTTTGAAAACACCACGGTTGGGCTTTGCGGCGATTTAAAATTTGGTAGAACGGTTCACTCGCTAATCCGTGCACTTTTACGCTACAAAGGCGTTAAATTTGTACTTATTTCACCAGAAGAGCTTAAAATTCCTGAATATGTTAGGGAAGAAATGAAAAGAGCGGGAGCAGACTTTGAAGAAATTCTTGATTTAAAGGCAGCACTTCCAAATCTTGATGTGCTTTATATGACGCGTGTGCAGAGAGAGCGCTTCTTTAACGAGGCAGACTATATCAGGCTAAAAGATACTTACATACTTGATAAAGCAAAACTTAGCCACGCTAAAGAAAGCTTGATGATACTTCATCCATTGCCACGTGTAAACGAAATTTCAACTGATGTAGATTCGGACCCAAGGGCAACATACTTCAGGCAAGCTAAAAATGGCATGTTTGTTAGAATGGCACTAATCATGAAACTTTTAGGAATTGAATAAAGAGGAGGCTTAACTATGCAAATAGATGGAATTGAAAAAGGAATTGTTATAGACCATATTCGTGCAGGCTACGGAATTAAGGTTTTAGAGCATCTTAATATAGACACAACAAAAAACACCGTTGCTCTTATTATGAACGCAATTAGTAAAAAACATGGCCGCAAAGATATTATTAAGCTTCAAAATATTGATAATGTTGACTATAATGTTTTAGGCGTTATCGACCATAATGCAACCGTAAACATAATAGAAAATTTTGAAAGAGTTGAAAAGGTTACACTTCAACTTCCGCAAACTATAAAAAATGTATTTGTTTGCAAAAATCCGAGATGCGTTACTTCGATTGAAAACGAGCCACATATTTTCCACTTGTTTGACGAATCGGGCAGATACCGCTGTGAATACTGCGATAATATAGCTGAGGTTTCACAATAATGAATATCATAATAAAAAATGGCAGGGTTATAGACCCGCAAAATGGTATTGACGAAATACGTGATATTTACGTGAAAGATGGCTTCTTTGCAAACCTTGATGACTTAAATGGTTCAAAAGAACTGTCATTTTTCGACGCAGGCGGGATGATTATAACACCAGGACTTGTTGACTTGCATGTGCATTTTAGAGACCCCGGGTTAACCCACAAAGAAGATATAGAAACAGGCAGCAAGGCTGCCGCAAGAGGCGGGTATACAACAGTTTGCCCTATGCCGAATACTATTCCTGTTGTTGATAATAAGGAAACGGTTGAACTTGTTCGCTCTAAAGAAACCGAGTTTGTTGAATTGGCAGTTGTC
The DNA here is from genome assembly GCA_009780765.1 of Defluviitaleaceae bacterium. Lineage (GTDB taxonomy): Bacteria > Bacillota > Clostridia > Lachnospirales > UBA5962 > WQZK01. The sequence continues at coordinate 9,951 of WQZK01000037.1, read as the reverse complement.
GGAGCTTTAAGCAAAGGCGAAAATGGGCAGGAATTGGCGGATTATAGCGGCATGATGGAAGCCAAAGGCGGAATTTGTGCTTTATCAGACGATGGCAAAACCTTGATGGATTATAGCCTTATGCTAGAAGCATCAAAACGTGCTAAAAACTATGACCTGTTTATAACCGACCATGCCGAAAACCATGATACAAACATCGGTGGAGTTATAAATGAGGGTGAAGTTTCTAGAAAACTTGGGCTTGTTGGCATTAAAAATAGCGTTGAGTCGGATATTGTAGAGCGTGATGTTAAAATCGCTAAAGAAACGGGCTGCCATATGCACATACAACATATTAGTGCAAAAGAAAGTGTTGAGCTCATACGTAAAGCAAAATGTGATGGCCTTCCGATTACGGCTGAAGTAACGCCGCACCATATAGCTCTAACAGAAGAGGCGGTATTAATACATGGGTCAAATGCAAAGATGAATCCCCCACTTCGCACCGAAAACGACAGGCAGGCTATAATAGAAGCTTTGAAAGACGGCACAATAGAATATATAGCAACCGACCATGCTCCACATTCGGAAGAGGAAAAGGCTCAAAAGATTGAAAAAGCACCATTTGGCATTGTTGGGCTAGAAACAGCATTCGCGGTGTGTTACACAACACTTGTAAAGACAGGTTATATTTCTTTGGCAGAGCTTGTTAATCTTATGAGCGTAAATCCTGCGAAATTACTTAATATAAACACTAGCATATCTATTGGGAATGTTGCAAATTTCGCAATATTTAATATTCAAGATAAATATGTCATCAACAGCCAAGAATTTGTGTCTAAAGGCAAAAACACGCCATTTAATGGCATGGAAATTTACGGTAAAACAATGCTAACGGTTAATCGTGGCAATATCACTTACAAGGCGGGAGCATTTTTGATGTGAAAAAGTTGATTTTTTACGCTTGCGTTTTTTCAAAACGCTAGGCTAAATCATCTTTTTCACTTTGAATGAATACTCCCTTTAGGAGGTACTTTAGTATGATTGATAATTTAATTAACAGAATAACAGAGCTAAATTCACCCATCGTAGTGGGGCTAGACCCAACAATTTCAATGGTTCCAGAAAGAATTGTAAAAAAATCACGAGAAGAATATAAATGCCCGTTAAATGCAGTTTCAAAGGCATTAGTTAAGTTTAACCGTGAGATTATTGATGCAGTTTATGACATCGTTCCTGCCGTTAAGCCACAAATTGCAATGTATGAACGGTTTGGCAATGCTGGAGTTAAAGCCTATATCGAAACAATAAATTACGCAAAAGAAAAAGGCCTTATAATAATTGGCGATATAAAGCGTGGCGATATTGCTTCAACAGCAGAGGCTTACGCTTCTCACATTGGAGGAGTTGAGGTTTTTGGCGATAAATTTGATCCTTGGCAAGAAGATTTTGTAACACTTAACCCATATCTTGGTGGCGATAGTATCACACCTTTTACAGACATCTGCGAAACCCAAGAAAAAGGCCTTTTCATCCTAGTTAAAACCAGCAATGCAGGCAGCGGCGATTTGCAGGATTTAGAACTTAAAAGTGGTTTAAGCGTTTATGAACATATGGCAGACATGGTTTCTAGCTGGGGCAAAAATCTAATTGGCAAACATGGATATAGTAAAGTTGGAGCAGTTGTTGGTGCAACGCACCCTGCTCAAGGTCAAAATTTAAGAAATCGTATGCCAAACACATTTTTCCTTGTACCAGGCTATGGGGCTCAGGGTGGTTCTGGTAAAGATTTGCAAGGCTTCTTTGATACAAATGGAATTGGCTGTATTGTAAATTCATCTCGCGGAATTACTGCTGCTTGGCAAAAAGATTCATGTTTCGGAGAAAATAATGTTGGCGATGCTGCACGTGAAGCAGTTATTGCAATGAAAAAAGACTTGAACGAAAATCTAAAATAAAATTTGAAACAAATTATTAACGTTGTCCCGAAGGGCAACGGCATTTAGACTTTTGCGGCTCTGCCGCTAGTAACTTAAAAGGCATTAAAAAATTTGAAACAAATTTGAGACTTTTGAGGGTAACTTCTGTGTTATACTGATAACGTGGAAAGTTGAACCTACTGATAGAAAGGAATTAAGTACATGGACTATAAAGCAGACTTCATCAACTTCATGGCAAGAGCCGAGGTTCTTACATTTGGTGATTTTACTACAAAAAGTGGTCGCAAAACGCCGTATTTTGTAAACACAGGAAAATATAACGATGGTGAAGCCATCACAAAACTTGGCGAATTTTATGCCCATTGCATTATGAAAAACTGCAACATAACAGAAGAAACGGTGCTTTTTGGCCCTGCATATAAGGGAATTCCACTTGTTATAACTGTAGCAATCGCACTTTTTAAACATCACGGGATAAACATAAAATATTGCTTTAACCGCAAAGAAGCAAAAACGCATGGCGAAGGTGGCGAAATTGTTGGTCATAAATTATCTTCTGGCGACAAAGTTATCGTTATCGAAGATGTTATCACCGCAGGCACTGCCATTCGTGAAGTTTTGCCAATTATAGAGCAAACTGGTGCAACGGTTGAGGCTCTTATTGTTTCCGTAAATCGCATGGAAAAAGGGCAAAATTCGGAGTTTACAGCAATTCAAGAAATTAAAAAAGAGTTTGGTATTGTTACACATCCTATCGTTAACGTAAAAGATGTACTTAAACATTTACACAATCAGCCGTTAGATGGCAAAATTTTAATAGACGATGAATTAAAGTCACGCATGGAAAGCTATATGAGCGAATATTGCAACTTGGAGGAGAATGTATAATGTCAAAAATAGTTATAGCACTGGGTGGAAACGCACTTGGTAATGATTCTTTGGAGCAAATGGAAAAAGTAAAAATCGCTGCAAAAGCAATTGCAGATTTGGTTCAAGATGGGCATGAAATTTTAATAAGCCACGGCAATGGCCCGCAAGTTGGCATGATTAAAAAAGCATTTGATGAGTGCGAAAAACAAAATATAACGCCAAACATGCCGTTTCCTGAGTGCATTGCAATGAGCCAAGGTTATATCGGCTTTCACTTGCAAGCAGCGATAGAAACAGAGCTTTTCGCTCGCAAAATAACTGATAGGCCTGTAAGCACACTAGTTACTAGAATCGTTGTAGATGCTAACGACCCAGCATTTTTAAAACCAACAAAACCAATAGGCAGCTATTATGATGAGCAAACTGCAATAAAACTAATGCAAGAAACGGGCGATTTTTATGGTGAAGATGCTGGCCGTGGTTTTAGACGCATGATAGCCTCGCCAATGCCTGTTGACATAATGGAAAAAGAAACGGTTGAGCTTCTCTTACAAAATAAGCGTGTAGTTATTGCTTGTGGTGGTGGTGGTATTCCCGTTACCGAAAAAAATGGCTTAATGGTTGGCATTGATGCTGTTGTTGATAAAGATTTTGCCGCTTCTCATATGGCAAAACTTATAGATGCAGATATGTTAATAATTTTAACTGCTGTTGATAATGCTTTCTTGAATTATCAAAAAGAAAATGAAACGGTTATAAGCCAAGCAACGGTTTCAGAAGCTAAGAAATATTGTGAAGAAGGGCACTTTGCTCCGGGAAGCATGTTGCCTAAAGTTATGGCTTCTTATATGTTTACAGAAAATGGCAAAAACAAGCATGCGATTATCACATCTTTAGAAAGAGCAGCAGATGCCCTTAAAGGTGAATGCGGCACGACGGTAGTGGCTTAATCTGCGAGGGAATAAATCCCTCTTGATTTCGGTTTGTGAATAAAAATTATATAGAGGCGGATTTATATCCGCCTTTTTTAGTTGACACAATCCGCATATTATGGTAAATTATTAAGTATACAATCATATGGAAATGGGGAAAAATTATGGCTTTAAAAACTATGGAAAAAATAGTTGCATTATCAAAAAACAGAGGTTTTGTGTATCCAGGCTCTGAAATATACGGCGGCCTTGCAAATACTTGGGATTATGGGCCTTTGGGCGTAGAGCTTAAAAATAATATAAAAAAAGCATGGTGGCAAAAATTTGTGCAGGAAAACCCGCATAATGTTGGGGTTGACACTGGCATTATTATGAACCCTAATGTTTGGGTTGCAAGTGGGCATGTTGGCGGCTTTTCTGACCCTTTGATGGACTGCAAAGAATGTAAAGAACGTTTTAGAGCCGACAAGCTCATTGAAGATTATATGGCTGAAAAAGGCGAAAAAGTTGAAGAACCTGTTGACTCTTGGAGTAACGAGCAAATGGCTGAATACATTAAAGAAAAAGGCGTAAATTGCCCTTCTTGCAACAAGCACAACTTTACAGATATTAGACAGTTTAACCTTATGTTTAAAACTCATGCAGGTGTTACTGAAGATGCTAAAAATGTGGTTTACCTTCGCCCTGAAACGGCTCAAGGTATTTTTGTTAATTTTAAAAATGTTCAAAGAACAACGAGAAAAAAGATGCCTTTTGGTATTGGTCAAATCGGTAAATCTTTTAGAAATGAAATAACCCCGGGCAATTTTATTTTTAGAACAAGAGAGTTCGAGCAAATGGAACTTGAATTTTTCTGTAAACCTGGCGAAGAAATTAAGTGGTTTGAATACTGGAAAAAATTCTGCATGGATTGGCTATTATCTTTAGGAATAAACGAAGAAAATTTAAAAGTTAGAGACCATGGCGAAGAAGAACTTTCTCACTACTCTAACGCAACTACTGATATAGATTATCTATTCCCGTTTGGCTGGGGCGAACTTTGGGGCGTTGCATCGAGAACAGATTTCGACCTTAAGGCACATCAAACCGAGTCGGGCGAGGATATGACTTATTTCGACCAAGATGCGAATGAAAAATACATCCCATATTGCATTGAGCCTTCTTTGGGTGCAGATAGAGTTACGCTTGTTTTCCTTTGCGAAGCATATGATGAAGAAGAGGTTGCTGATAGCGACATCCGCACGGTTTTAAGATTTTCACCAGCCTTAGCTCCTATAAAAGCTGCAATTTTGCCACTCTCTAAAAAACTTGCAGAAGGTGCTGGTGAGATTTATAGTGAACTTTCTAAATACTTTAACTGTGACTACGACGAATCTGGCTCTATCGGCAAAAGATATAGAAGGCAAGACGAGATTGGAACGCCTTTTTGTATAACATACGATTTCGAGTCGGTTGAAGATGGTTCGGTAACTGTTCGCGACAGAGATTCGATGGAACAAGAAAGAGTTAAAATCGAAAACCTTGTTGCATATATCCAAGAAAAAATAAGGTTTTAATCATGAGAACTTTATATGTTTCTGATTTGGATGGCACACTTTTAAATGAGCATGCAAAACTTTCATCGAAAACTATTGAAATTATTAACAATTTGGTAAGCCAAGGTATGCTGTTTACTATTGCAACAGGCCGTTCTTTTGATAGTTCAAAAGAAGTTACTAGCGGGCTTGATTTGAGGCTTCCACTAATTCTTGCAAACGGCTCTTATTTGGTAGAGCCTAAAACATGCAAGATTATTAAAGCAAGCTCTTTTTTAGAATACGAACGAGATTTTATTATCGAAACACTTTCTGAAAATGGTTGCCACGCCTTAGTTTACACATGTGTTGATGGCGTAGAGCAAAAGTATTACAATGTTGTTTCAAAAGAAGAGATTGCCGATTTAGATGTTTCAAAAATAATTGTAAAATTTGAAAACGAAAGTATCGGTCCACTTCAAAAAATGTTTATTGATGCAGGCTTTTCTTGTTATTTTTATAAAAGCATGTATTATGAAAAACAGTATTGGCTTGAAATTTACCCAGAAAACACAGATAAGGCCACAGCCGTAAAAAAACTTAAAGAAATGGCTGGAGCAGACAAGGTGGTTTGCTTTGGCGACGGGTTTAACGATATAGAAATGTTTAAGTTTTGCGACGAAAGCTATGCAACCGAAAACTCCGTACAAGAGCTTAAAAATATTGCAACTGGTGTTATTGAAAAACATACAGAAGATGCAGTCGCAAAATGGCTTTTAGAGAGGGTTAATTTATGAAAACTCTATATGTTTCTGATTTAGATGGAACACTTTTAAACGAATATGCCAAACTCCCACCAGAAACCATTGGAATTATTAACAATTTAGTAAACAACGGAATGTTATTTACCTATGCAACGGCTCGCTCTTTTTCTAGTGCCAGCGTCGTTACAAGTGGGCTTGATTTAAGGCTGCCCGTTGCAGTTTTAAACGGTGCTTATTTGGTAGAACCCAAAACAGGCGAAATTAAAGAAACTGTTTCTTTTACTAAATCTGAACGAGATTTTATTGTTGATACGCTTATAGAACACGGGCACAATCCTTTAGTTTTTGCCTGTGAAGATGGAAAAGAAAGAGTTTTTTGGGAAGCTTCGAAAGAGTCTTTCGGAGTTTTAAATTTCTTGGCATCAAGACAAGGTGATATGCGGCTTTGCCCTGTCGATTCTAAAAAGGAGCTAAAGGTTGGCGAAACTGTTAATATCCTAGTAATATCAGAGAGTGAAGAAATTGGCGTTTTAGCAAATTTATTTCATAACAAGGGGTTTCTTTGTTATTTTCAACGAGATATATACAACCAAGACGAATATTGGCTTGAAGTTTTTCCAGAAAACACAGGTAAAGGCGAGGCTGTAAAAAAACTTAAAGAACTAACTAGAGCAGATAAGGTTATTTGTTTTGGTGATGGATTAAACGATATAGAAATGTTTGAATTTTGTGACGAAAGCTATGCAACTGCAAACGCAGCACAAGCAATAAAAAACATTGCTACAGGCATTATTGGAAAAAGTGGCGATAATGCTGTTGCTAAATGGCTTTTAGAAAATGTTAAAATGGAGTAATTTGTTATGGAAGCTAACGCGCGCCGAAAAAAAATTTTAGATATGATTAGCACATCAGAAACACCTTTGAGTGCTTCTTTGCTTGCAAACAAACTAGGTGTAAGCAGGCAAATTATTGTTGGTGATATTGCCCTTTTAAGGGCACATGGCAATGAAATCATCGCTACAGCAAGAGGATATATAACCCCTAAAATTAGCCAGTATTTAGGTAAAATAGCTTGCCAGCACATGCCAAAGGATACAGTTCAAGAGTTATACACAATAGTTGATTTGGGTGCTACGATACTTGATGTTACAGTCGAACATGATGTATATGGCGAAATTACAGGCAACTTAAACCTTCAAAGCCGAAGAGATGTAGATGTGTTTTTAGAAAAAGTTAAAACCTCTGATGCTAAATTATTATCAGAGCTTACCTCAGGTGTGCACTTACATACTATTGCCTGCCGTGATGAGAGTCATTTTAAAGAAATATGTAAAGACTTAAAAAATGCAGGATATTTATTTTGTGAATAAAACACTTGACAAAGGTTAGACTTTCTTGTATATTTATATATGTCATGACATATGTATAGATATAATATCCAAGGAGGTCTTCTTTAATGAAGAATAATGTTTTTAAGCTATGTTTAGCCGGTTTATTAATTGCAATAGGTACGATGATACCTATGTTTGCTCCACGAGTTTTATTAACTCCTGCTTCTTTCACCCTTGCAGTTCACACAGTTATTTTTGTAGCCATGTTTATTTCTCCATCTATGGCTGTGGCTGTAGCACTTGGCACAACTGTTGGCTTTCAATTCACAGCAGTTCCCACAATTGTAGTGCTTAGGGCACTTACTCACGTTATATTTGCTTTAGCAGGCTCGTATTACTTACATAGAGTAAAAGTTAAACGTAAAAAACTTTCTTTTGTTAAGCTTAGGTTTTTCTCATTTTGGGTTGGGCTACTTCACGCTGCATGTGAAGTGGTGGTTGTGAGTATTTTCTACTTTGGCGGAAATATGGCAGAAGCTTGGTATAGCGGTGGATTTTTTACATCTGTTTTGCTGTTAGTTGGGCTTGGCTCAGTTATCCATAGCATGGTCGATTTTGAAATTGCAAATGTTATTGTTAATGTTTTGAAGAGGCAAAAAAAACTTTCTGTATTATTTGAAAAATGATTGTATTACCATAGCAAAATATGTTATAATTATCTTTAGAGCAACACAAAAGACACAGGAGGTTTTACAATGAGTGTAAAATATGTTTATATGTTTTCAGAGGGAACTGGAAAGATGAAAGAGCTTTTAGGCGGCAAAGGTGCAAACCTTGCTGAGATGACAAGCCTTGGTCTTCCTATTCCGGAAGGATTCACAGTTACTACAGAGGCTTGTACTTTATACAACACAAGCGGCAAAGTTATGAGCGATGAAGTTAAAGCTCAGGTTGACAAAGCGATTGAAGAGCTTGAAAAAATTTCTCAGAAAAAATTTGGCGATACTAAAAATCCGCTTTTAGTTTCTGTTCGTTCAGGTTCTCGTGCTTCTATGCCTGGCATGATGGACACTGTTTTAAATTTAGGTCTTAACGATGAAGCGGTTGAAGGTTTAGCAGCAGCTACAAACAATCCACGCTTTGCATACGACTCTTATAGAAGATTTATCATGATGTTTTCAGACGTTGTTATCGGCGTTTCTAAGCACTATTTTGAAGTAGTTTTAGATGAGTTTAAAACTTCTAAAGGCTATAAAGACGATTTAGAAATGTCTACAGAAGATTTGAAAGAACTCGTTGCAACATTTAAGAAAATTTACAAAGATAAGCATGGCGACGACTTCCCAAGCGATGTTAAAGGCCAATTATATGAGTCTATCGCTGCGGTTTTCAGATCGTGGGACAACCCTCGTGCTGACTATTACAGAAGAATGAACGATATTCCTTACGACTGGGGAACTGCTGTTAACGTTCAATCAATGGTATTTGGTAATATGGGTGAAACTTCTGGAACGGGTGTTATTTTCAGCCGTAACCCAGCAACTGGCGAAAACAAAATTTATGGCGAGTATATGATCAATGCACAAGGTGAAGACGTTGTTGCGGGCGTTCGTACTCCTAAGCCCTTTGAAGAGTTAGAAAAAGATATGCCAGAAGTTTACAGAGAATTTTTAGGTTACTCTGATAAACTCGAAAAGCATTACAAAGATATGCAAGACATGGAAATGACTATCGAAAACGGCAAACTTTATATTCTTCAAACTCGTAGCGGCAAGAGAACTGCTGCTGCTGCCTTAAGAATTGCTGTTGAGCTTGTTGATGAAGGTTTAATCACAACTAAAGAAGCTGTTTTAAAGGTTGACCCTAAGCAGTTAGACCAACTTTTACACCCAACTTTTGACCCTAAGGCTATTGCTTTGGCAAAACCTATCGGAAAAGCTCTTCCAGCATCTCCTGGTGCTGCTTGCGGGCAAGTTTACTTTACTTCTAAAGATGCGAAAGATGCTCACGATAGAGGCGAAAAAGTTATATTAGTTAGAAACGAAACTTCTCCTGAAGATATTGAAGGCATGGCTGCATCTCAAGGTATTTTAACGGTTAAAGGTGGTATGACTTCACATGCGGCAGTTGTTGCACGTGCAATGGGCACTTGCTGCGTTTCTGGTTGTGAAGAAATTAAAATGGGCACAAAATCTTTTGAGCTTGCTGGATGCACGATTAAAGAGGGCGACTTTATTTCTCTCGACGGTTCTACTGGCCTTATTTACAATGAAGTTATCGGAACTGTTGAATCTGAAATTTCTGGCGATTTTGAAAAGCTTATGAAATGGGCAGATGAGCATAGAAAACTTAAAGTTAGAACAAATGCGGACACTCCTGAAGATGCTAGAAAAGCATTAGAATTTGGTGCAGAAGGTATCGGCCTTACTCGTACAGAGCATATGTTCTTCGAGCCTGACAGAATACCTAAATTTAGAGCTATGATTATGTCTGATACATTAGAAGAAAGAGAAGCGGCTCTTGAATCAATCATGCCTTTCCAAAAGAAAGACTTTGTTGAAATTTATGAAGCTATGGAAGGCCGCCCTGTTACAATCAGGCTTTTAGACCCTCCTTTACAT
>WQZK01000036.1 GCA_009780765.1 Defluviitaleaceae bacterium | reverse complement strand
GAAAAAATGGCAGTTGGTTTTTATTAAAGCACACGCTTTTTTGGAAAAACCGAAGCCCCACACTCCTTTTAAATTAAGGGTTGTGGGGCTTTTTGTCGTAAAGTTTGGAACTTTACGACTTTTAAATAATTATATCACACGAAATGGTTTTAGAGAATAATTACTGCTATTTTTAAAATTAAAAACAGGATGATTGGAGGAGTTAATGATAATAGAAGAAAGCAACTATTCTAAACGGATTAGGTGAATATATTCGTAAAATTCACAAAAGTGAAGCAGTTGGCATAATATTGTGGGCATTTATTGGATTAACAATTACACAATTAACAATTTCTGTTTGTGGTTTAATTTGGGTTTTTGTATCAATGGCAAATCCTACAGTAAATAATAGTAGTGTTGAAATTTTTGGTGGACTTTTTGTAATGGGTATATTTTTTTCAATGCCTGCATCCAATCTTTGGCTATATCTTTTATCTGCAAGAGTAGGCGTAGGATTAATTCATAAGTCTATTGCAATTTTGTTAATATCTTCTCCATTTTTAATCTTGATGGGATTATCAAGCCTTTTATATAGTTACCCATCTGGAGATATTACAATAGGAGTTTATTTAGTTGCAGGTATGTACACAGTAATGGTATTTTGGGCATTTCTCATAAAGGTAAGTATACAGAATTATTTTTAACAATCAAGGAGGAATTAAAAGTCATGAGTAAAAATATAACTCGGAAAATTAGTTTGATTTTAATTTATTGCATTATAGTAGCGATCTATCCTATTAATACTGTTGTTGCAGAAATTGGCACTACAGAAATATCAGAATTTACTACAATTCCGATGATTTCAGCAGGATCTAATCATACTATAGCATTAAAAAGTGACGGAACAGTGTGGTCTTGGGGAAATAATGAGTTTGGACAATTAGGAGATGGTACTACTACTAATAGGCATACTCCTGTACAGGTACAAAACCTTAATAATGTAGTAGCTATAACATCTGGAAACTATTATACTATGGCACTTAGGAACGACGGAACAGTGTGGTCTTGGGGAAATAATGAGTTTGGACAATTAGGAGATGGCACTACTATTAATCGTTATATTCCTGTACAAGTACGGAATTTGAATAATATAATGTCCGTTGAGGCAGGAAATAGTCATGCTGTATCATTAAGAAACGATGGAACTGTATGGACTTGGGGAAATAATGATGCTGGGCAACTAAGCGATGGAACGAGAACTCATAGCAGTACCCCTTTACAGGTACATAATCTTAATGATGTTACAGAAATAACGGCTGGATTTAATTGTACTATTGTATTAAGGAATGATGGAACAGTTTGGGCTTGGGGGCGTAATTTTAGCGGACAATTGGGAGATGGTACTTCAATCTCTCGAACTACACCTGTGCAAGTACAGAATTTAAACAATATAACTGCAATAGCGGCAGGTAGTGGACATACTTTGGCGTTGAGAAACGATGGAACTGTATGGGCGTGGGGGAATAATAATAGTGGGCAATTAGGAGATAATACAAGAATTTCCCGCCATACACCTGTGCAAGTACAAGGCTTGAATGATGTTGTAACAATAAATGCTGGGAATAGTCATACAGTAGCGTTAAGAAACAATGGAAGTGCATGGGTTTGGGGAAACTCTCCAGGAAATAGTATTGTTCCTGTGCAAGTGCAAAATCTTGATAACGTGATAAAAATATCATCAGGGCTCTTTCATATTATAGCACTAAGAAGCGATAATACAGTGCACACATGGGGATGGAATTTTAGTGGGCAATTAGGTGATGGGACTATAGGTGTTAGCGATGCACCTGTACAAGTTTTAGGCGAAAACGGTATAGGGTATTTGAATTTAGGCTCTGAGTCAACCAATCCCGTTCTGAATGAAACCGCTATTACTTTAAATCGTGCAGTAGGTACTATTGACACAGAAATTACTATGAGGGGAACTATCAGACCTTATCCGCTTATAGACTTTGATTTTGGCGATTTTGATTATTATAGTGAAATTGTTGAGAATATTTTATCTTCTATTATTTGGAGCGTTTGTGATGAAACTGCTATTACTTTTGGTGAAGCAGACTGGTTAGGCTGGGGTTGGGGGAACAATTTTAGTATTCATATACCAGTTACGTTACATAAGGTTGGTCAATTCAGTGTAACTGCAACAATACCAAATGGAGCAAGCAGGACAGCTACAGTAGACATACAACCACTTGAAGATGATGCACTATCTGCATATTTTAGGCAAAGTTCTTTTATTTATAATCATAATCTTGCTACACTAGCAGCCGAATTAAGTAATGCTGTTAACAATGAATTTAGCATGGGAAGTAGACTTGCAAGACTTGGGTTTCCTTCAGGACAGATGGCGTTTTATAATTATATAAATTCATCAAATTTTAATACAGTAGCTTACACAATAGCACATAGAGATATTGTTATAAATGGTAGTTCTAAAAATTTAATTCTAGTAGCTATTCGCGGTACAACTGGTTGGCGTGAATGGGCGAGCAATTTACTTGCATGGCCTGATAGTAACGAAATACATTATGGATTTGGTCATGCAGTAAGTGAACTGGATATTAATTTAAATACTTATCTAGTTGCCCATGACTTACTATCAAATAACAAAGAAGAAAATATCGTACTTATTACTGGTTATAGTAGAGGTGGAGCTGTGGCAAATTTATTAGCTTCACAACTCAATAGAAGTCAAGGCTTTGTAATGCAAGAAAACTTACACGCATATACATTTGCTAGCCCAAATGTTACAAGAGAAGTTACAACAGATAATGATAATATTTTTAACATAATAAATAGAAATGACATTGTTACACTTGTTCCTCGCTCTACTATTAATATTCCACCTAATATATGGCAAAGGCACGGCATAGATTTACCTGTTGCTATAACAAGAGCAACGATAGAACCTAATTTCGGGTATCATCATGACATGCAACAATATCTGAACTGGATGCAGGCAAATCAAGGCTTAACTTTTGAGCAGTTCCGTACTATTTCAAATACAGATATAAATAGAGGTTTTTTACCAAGGTTAATTACATTAAAATGCCCTGTTGATATTACTGTTTATAATAGTCAAGGTCTTTTAGTAGGGGAAATTATTGATGGTATTGCAACAGAGATGCAAAATAGCGATGTATTCACATTTGTTGTAGATGATGCTAAACATATTTTCCTGCCATATGGTATGACATACACAATAAATATTGAAGCTACAGATAGTGGAATTTTAACATATGTAGTAGAGAGTATAGATGCGTTGTCAGATACTCCACATTCAATAAAAACTTTTGAGAATGTAAGATTATATACTGGCAGACAAATGGTAAGTGAAATTGTAAACACTCCCGATGTAAGACTTCTAATAGTTGAAGATGGAGAAATTATTGGAGAAATTGCAGAAGATGGCACAGAAACAATTTTTGACAACACAGAAATAGTTTCTGTAACAGGGGTGTCAATTGTAGGAGCGACTACTCACAATTTAACACTCGGGCAAAGATTGCAACTAACAGCAAATATTACTCCAATTAATGCAACAAATCGAAATATAACGTGGTTATCAAGTAATACAAGTGTTGCGACTGTTTCAGCTACTGGAGAAATTACAGCAATTTCTGCGGGAACTGCTACTATTACAGCAAGAACAATAGACGGAAATCATACAGCAAATGTTACCCTTAATGTAATCTCTCAAGAACAAGATAATAATGGTGGTAATAACAACAATAATGAAGCAGATAATAATTACAACAGCGAGTGGCTTAATAATCAAGATACAATACAGCCGACAGTGCAGACACCACCAAGCACGACAACACAACAAAATAATACTACAGAAATAACATTAACAAATAGGGAATTTCCGTTTATTGATGTTACACAATCGGACTGGTACTATTCTTCTGTAAGAACAGTCTGGGAAAATTCATTAATGCAAGGTACAGCCAACAATTTATTTAGCCCTAACCAAAGTATGACGAGAGCAATGTTTGTGCAAGTGTTGGCAAATTTACATGGTGTAAGCATTACAGAGTTTTCAAGTTCTAGTTTTAGTGATGTGTCAAGAGATGTTTGGTATTTCGGGGCGGTTGAATGGGCATACCATATGGGAATAGTTCAAGGCATAGGAAACAGAGAGTTTGCACCAAATAATAATATAACTCGTGAAGAAATGGCAGTTATGTTATACCGTTATTCTAAAGTTGTAGGTATTGAATTTTCAGAAGATACTGTTACTGAATTTATAGACAATGCGTTAATATCTAACTGGGCTATAGAAGCAGTTAATACAATGCAAAAAGCGGGTATAATATCAGGCAGAACGGATGGAAATTTTGACCCGCCGGGTACAGCAACAAGAGCAGAAGTTGCGACTATATTTTCAAGATTTTTAAATTTAATTCAATAGTTATTATATAAATTGAGGTAGGCAATCTAAAAATAGGTTGCCTATTTTCTATGTATTTTGCATATTATCCAATTAAAATTAATATAAAAACTGTAGTATTTGCAAGTACCCAAAATAGTCGTAATTAAGAAGAACACTTTTTTAGACATAGAGAAAGACAAAAAATAAAATCCCGCACTTGTCCACCCGTTGGCACTCCCACATTTATTTATACCCTGCGGGCTTCTCGTAAGAGAGGGGTCTCGGCTTTTCAATCCGAGACCCCTCTCTTACTTCGTGTAACAACATTTCATGTAGTTATATAAATAAATGTGGGAGCATATGTATAGTATTGTAGACAAGTGCTAGGCGGTGGCGATGGAGAGTTCAGATAGTTCGTTGTAGTTTAGTATAAGTGAGGTTGATAAGATTTGAGAGGGGCTTCGGGGTTTAGGTTAGTAGAGCGAGATATGAAGATAATGGAAGAAATAGATAGATGGAGAGTTTGCCAAGGTAGGCACATAAGAGAACTGGCGGGATTTAGTGGACAAAGAGCATGTGATAGAAGACTTAGAAAACTTATTGAAGCTGGATATATCAAACGAGAAAGAATATTATACGGAGTAGCTGGAATATATAGCAATACGATTAAGACACTGGGTAAAATGGGGGTGTCATTCAGGAATCGAAAAATTAGAGTGGAACAGATAACGCATGATATAGCGGTAGTAGATACAGCAATATATTTTAACAAAAGGCATGGTATAGAGTTTAGCAACATGCAGACAGAAATTGAATTACATAGGCTTGACGGTTTCGGCATTAGAAAACATAGACCAGATTTTGTATTCACAAAAGATGGGAAATTAATTTGCGTGGAAGTTGAGTTGTCTTTAAAAGCAAAACACAGATTTATAAACATCATGAGAGATAATTTTTCAAACTATGAAAAACAAATATGGGTAGTTCCAAGCTTAAACAGCAAAATAGCACAGACCTTAGTAAATAATAAGTTGGCATACTCAAATATTGAGTTGCTAGAATTAGGAGAGATACAAAAGTATGAATAATATTGATAATTTCATTGATAGCTTTATAGAAATAGTTATATATCGGATGTGAAAAATACGGCACACTAATTTTAATAGGAATTGCAATAATAGCATTTATTCCATGTATATACGGTTGGCAAGGTAAGCGACTTATTAGAAAATATTTTAATTTCAGAAAGGACTTGAAGAAAATCAGACTTTCAAAAAAGAACACAATACCAAGAAGATACAACAACAACCAAGACGGAACTTTGGTTGGACACGCTGGCAGACGACCAGTATATATCCTCGACGACGCAAAACACGTCTTTATCTGTGGCACAACAGGCAGTGGAAAAAGCGTTTGCTTGTCCAACTTTATTAAAACAGTACTTGAAAAAGATTACCCCGCAGTAATTCTTGAGGGCAAAGGCGACACAGGAAAAGGCTCAATTTTAGATATATTGCAAACAATGAAAAAAGAATTAAATCCAAATAAGAAAATCTATGTTATAAACCTTTCAGACCCTAAATCGTCAGACCATTACAATCCATTCAAAAACGCCTCCCCCACAGTAGCTAAAGACATGTTAATCAATATGACCGACTGGAGCGAAGAACACTATAAATCAAATGTAGAGCGATATATACAGCGAATTTTACAGCTTTTAGAAATAGGCAATTTTAGCCTGTCGTTTAAAAGAATAATAAAATGTATGCCTACAGATAATTTTTTAACTCTAAGTAATAAATTATTAGAAAAAGGTCTTATTACTAAAGAACAACACCTTGACAATGTTGACGTATCTATAACAAGCGGAAAAATAGCCCAAACATCAATAGCTAGATTTAGCAATATTGCAGAGGGTGAAGCAGGTTGTATACTTTCAGATAAAGGCGTAGATATTTCGCAAGCATTAAAAGAAAACGCAATTATACTATTCATTTTAAACCCTCTTACATTCCCCGAATTATCCCCTGCCTTTGGTAGATTAGTTTTAATAGATGCTAAAAAAGCCGTAGGCGAATTATTCAAGTCTAGTGTTGGCAGAACATTTTTCTTGATGGACGAAATAAGCGTATACGCAAGCACCGCATTAACTGATTTAGTAAACAAAAGCAGAAGTGCAAATGTTACCTGCGTTTTAGCTACACAAAGTCTTTCAGATTTAGACAAAGCCTGTGGCGAAGCGTACAAAGAACAAATAATTGAAAATTGCAATAACTACATACTTATGAGGCAAAACAGCGGAGTAAATGCCGAACATTGGGCAAATATCTTAGGAACTAGAGCAACGATAGACGTTACCTATCAGCTACAAGCAAGAGGATTTGATACGTCAGAAACAGGCTTCGGAAGTGCAAGAAGAACAAGAGAATATCTATTCCACCCAGACGATATTAAAAGTTTACAAACAGGAAAAGGCATTTTCTTGTCGAGAGATACTGGCATTAGCAGTAGAATTAATGTGAATAAGCCATTTTAAACAACAAAGACCTATAGTTAATTACGGGAGGAAAACCACATGTGGGCAATTTACTTTTTTACTTCAAACATTTTATATATAATTTGGTTCGTGATTTATTTTAGTATTGCATGGTTTATGTTATCACTTGGGTTAAATGCTTTACACAGTTTTATTATAGTGTTACTAATATATGGCGTATCTGTAACTATTGCTCTATCCCCGATAGGCGAAGAAATATTGCGAATGGTAGAAAATTGCCGACTACCAGCAACCGAGCAAGAAGTAAATTACCTAATACCAATATTTGAAGAAGTATATTATTACGCAAAAGAATTAAACCCAAGACTAAGCAACAACATAAGAATCTACATCATGGACGCTATGTATATAAACGCTTTTGCCATGGGGCGGAATACTGTAGCAGTTACACGAGGAGCTTTAGAATCATTCACGGCAGACGAATTAAGAGGAATTTTAGCCCATGAATTAGGACACATCACATATGGACACCCAAAAGCGTTATTACTTTCATTTGTAGGTAATTTCTTTTTTTCCATAATGATATGGGCTTTTAAATTAATATTAATTGTTATTCAAACTATATCAGATTCTCTCGCACATGTTAATGTTGTGGGATTTGTATGTTCGTTTATTACGGTGTTTATACGACTATACGTTAATTTTTTAGTGCTTGTATTTGTGAATTTAAGCCAAATGATACTTGCTACAAATAGCCGAACAAACGAAACCCAAGCGGATACATTCGCTTTTGAAGTTGGCTATGGTAGGGAATTAATATCAAGTTTATATCTATTGCAAAAAATATCAATGAATTACAAAGCCAGTTTTGAAGAGCAATTGAAAGCCTCACACCCACACATGGCATATAGAATTGCACATCTTGAATGGCTTGAAAACCAAGAATTTGAAGAGTAAAGAAAACAACAAAACAAATTATTATTCACCAACAATAAAGATTAGATTAAATTTAAAAACGACAAGAAGAATCCTTGTTAAACAAAAATTGCGAACATAAGCGAAATATACCGTTTTGATGTAGTCAAAATGGTTTATTTTGCGTTGTTCGCATATGATAGTGGCAGGGGTATGAATTTTTATATAATTACGGGCATTTAAACAAAAAGGTATTGCCTAGTTACTTTAAACTAGCTAATAAAATATGTTGATTTTTTAGAATAAAACCATTATACTGTTATATAAGTGCGAAAAGTCATTTGCACAAAATATTAGGTCAAAATGTTATATTAAGGAAAAATTCAAAAAAACAGTTAGTACAGAAGGGAAGTAATATGAGCGAACTACAGAACTCATTAAATGTAGCAAAAGATACTTTAGATAAATATTATGATATTAACAAACATATTGATTTTACGGGTCAAAAGAATACTCCCAAAGACTACTTAGATTGGGTTGATAAAAAAACTAAAATAATAATGAATTCACCGAACTTCAAACCATATTCTAAAGAAGAAATAAAAAGAGGCGATGTTGTTTGGATTGAATTTGGATATAATATAGGAGAGGAATTTAGCGGCAGACATCCAGCATTAGTATTAAAAAATGGTGGTAAAACTTTAATTACTATTCCTATTACAAGTAAAATGCCTACTCCAAAGCAATTACAAAATAAAATTTATGTTGAATTAGGGAAAATTTATAA
Source organism: Defluviitaleaceae bacterium (assembly GCA_009780765.1). Lineage (GTDB taxonomy): Bacteria > Bacillota > Clostridia > Lachnospirales > UBA5962 > WQZK01. The sequence goes on along the minus strand of WQZK01000036.1, from coordinate 3,279 downwards.
TTTTAAAGAAATGAGAAGATGGGTAAACATATTCAATATCACTCCAATTAGTATTAAAAGAGTTGATAAAAATAAAATTAAGGGAAATGTTAAGGGAGTAGATTTAGATAATATTTCAAAGGCATTTGTAGAGTCAGATTTGTTCAAATATAGAGAAAGTAAGACAGTGGATAAAATTTCTAATAAAAAATAGCAAAAAAGTTGCATAAAGTACTTGATTTTTTCATAGAAATATAGTATCATCTTATTAAGATGAATGAGTCGGCTCACGAATGTGAGCAGTATATGACTGAGAAGGTTGGATATATAGAAATATATATCCAACAGTTTTTTTATTTAAGGGTGGATTAACAAATGAATAGACCTGCAAAACCTCAAGTAAGTAAAGATTTTACAATAGAAGATATTCATAAGGTAAGAGAATATAACTACGAAAGAAAAAAGAATATGTCTCCAAAAGAGTATGCAGAAGATATTAATAAGGGAGCAGAAAAAGGTATAAATAGAGTTGAAGAATTAAGAAAGAAAAAGGTTGCAATCTAATAAAAAATCAAATGTGTTACGGCAAAAAAGTGTCGTAACACATTTTTTTATTGCAAACAAAGCTATATATTAAAAATTTTTACTTAAAAATAAGTAAAACAGGCGGGCAGAATTGTCAAGGCACTTTCGCGGCATAAAGGTGAAACATTTTATTCCACGATTACCTTGACAATTCTGCCCGCCTGTTTTGTTGCGTGGTTAAGCGAATCAAGCGATAGCTTGCTTCGCTCACTTCTAAAAAAAGAAGAAATATAAGGAGGAAAAACCATGAAAAATTACACTTATTTTTTACCATTACCACAAACAGCAGAGGCACTAAAAAAGGCTTACAGAAAACTTGCCCAAAAATATCACCCCGACACTGGTGGAGATACGGAGAAAATGAAAGTTGTTAATGTAGAATATGCGGAGTTGTTTGAAAAACTAAAAAACATACACACAAACGCAGATGGCGAACAGTACACCAAAGACACAAACGAAACACCCGAGGAATTTATAAATATCATAAATCAGTTAATAAGATTTGATGGGGTTTTGATTGAGATTATAGGTTCATTTATATGGGTAAGTGGGGAAACAAAGCCATATAAAGAGCAGTTAAAGGCTTTAAAGTTTAAGTGGTCATCTAATAAGTTAAGTTGGTATCTAGCACCTAATAGCTATAAAAAGCGAAACCATAAAAATTATAGTATGGACGATATACGCAATATGTATGATAGCCAAGAGGTTGAAAATAAGCCTTATAAGAAACTAGCTAAATAATAATATTTTCTGCAAGCTATTTCATGCAGACCTATTCATTCCCCCTTGTTAAACAAAAATTGCGAACATAAGCGAAATATACCGTTTTGATGCAGTCAAAATGGTATATTTTGCGTTGTTCGCATATACTGGGGACAGGGGTATGAATTTTATATTTTCATTGATATAGACTTTTGTATGTTTTTAAATTTTTCTAAAGGATTATACTGGTCAAAATCTCTTTGTAAGTCTGTGTCAAACATTTCTACATATTCTTTCACAATATCCAAGTTGCTGTGTCCTAATAGCTTTTGTAGCCTAAATACATCACCGTCCGCTTAATATCCAGTTTTTGGCGAATGTGTGGCGGAATAGGTGTATAGATGTTTTGGTTACTCCTCTAGTACGATTATATTTTGATATAGCTGTTTTCATAGTCCCACGAGTTAAATAAGTTCCAGTTGCAGTGCAAAATAAATAATCGCCTTGTTCGCCTTTTCTATATTTTAAATATTCCAGTAATACAGTTTTGAGAGAACTTGATATGGGGATTATCTGTTGTTTTTTATTTTTAGTTTTTTCTAAGATTATAGTATTATTATCAAAATCTATATTGCCTATTTTTATATTTATTATTGTACTTACTCTGTTGCCAGTTGCTATGAGGTAGTTTATAAATACCCAGTTCCTATATTCTGTAAAATTACATTTTTTCAAATCAGGTTTTTGTAATAAAATAGCCAGTTCGCTATCGGTATAAGTTTCTTTGATTTTTTTCTCTACTTTTAATAATGTTATTTTGAATTCCTTTGTATATCCTAAACTAGTGCAATAATTAACAAATGCCTTTATATTTTTAAGATGTGAATTTATAGATATGTCGTTTAAAGTGCCGTTTTTCTTTTGCAAAGAGTATAAATCCATTTATTACTTTGATATTTAGAGAAGTACATAAGTTTTCTTCGCTATAGTATGAAGTAAAAAGCTTGTAAGTTGCCATATATGAGTTTATGGTGTCTTGTGCTAAACCTCTAATCTCTTGAGTTTGCTGAAAATCCTTAAATACTGTTTCTATATCTTGTGTGCTGTGGTTCATAAGTATAAATTGTGCCATTAATATTCCCCCTATTATAAAAATTTATTTTTAACTAGAGGAAATATTCCAAAACACTATCCATGGCATAGCAAATTTTTGTAAAAAGTCATGGATACTTAATAGTCATTTTATAGAAAATAAGTTTGTCCTGTAAGTAGTGGACAAGTAGTGTTTGTCCATTTTTTAGTTTTTAGGACTTTAATCCCTTACGGTTGCAAATTGCTATCCATGACATATAAGCTAAGGATGACGTTTAAGCAATGCAACCCTTACAGCTATAAAGAGTATCCATGTCTTTTTGCTGTTTACTATCCATGATTATTTTTTTAGCAATTTATTTTTTTGTTTTAGTCATGGTTACTAGAATTTTTTTTTATAGCATGTAATTATAGTAATACCAGCCAGTATCCATAACTTTTCAAATTAGACATGGACAATTTGAATTATTTCCTCTATTAAATTAATCAAATTATAATCTACATGTCATTAATTGTCAATTTTCAGAAAAAATAGAGATTGACAACCTTATACAAATGCTTTATTATGTTAAGTAAGAAAAGGTCATGGAGTTATAGCACAGGCAAAATCAGTGTGCTTTTTTAAAGCCATGATATATTTTTTATTCTATATATATTTTGTTTCTGTATTGTTTATAGTCTTAAAAACTTTGATAATAAAGCATTTATCAACTATTGAGAGAAGATAAAAAAGTTAAATATAGATTTTTGTCCAAAAACGAGATGTTCTATTATATACCTTAATTGGCAAATGAAGGTACTGAAAATCCTCGTGTCGGCGGTTCAATTCCGTCCTTGGGCAGTTATTTGTTTCAAAATCAAAACCCCTGTGATTGTAGGGGTTTTTTGTTGCCCAAATTTCAAGTAAAGTGGGCAAAGTTT
>WQZK01000035.1 GCA_009780765.1 Defluviitaleaceae bacterium | reverse complement strand
TATATCAGCACCCATCTTTGTAAGAGGGGTTATAATTCTATCCATGGGACGTTTTTTTATAGATTCGTCGCCCGTTATTTCTACATCAAAATTTTGACCAGATAAAATGCCCGAAATTAAACGCATTGTTGTTCCGCTATTTTTAACGTCTAAATTGGATGAAGGTGGCTTAAGCCCATGTAAACCTTTACCTTCTACAATAAGTTTTTTGTTTTCAAAAAAAATATTTATTCCCATTTTTCTAAAACAATCTATGGTCGCCAAACAATCAGCCGATTCAAGGAAGTTTTCTATCTCTGTTCGCCCATTTGCAATAGAGCCTAGCATCACTGCCCTATGAGATATACTCTTATCGCTGGGAATTAAAAACTTTCCGTTAATACTTTTTTTAGGTTTAATAATAACATTCATAAAATCACCAAAAAAATTATACCATAAAAGAAGGAAAAATAAAAGTGATGTCGAATAAAAATATATAAGTAATGCGAAAGTAGCAAAAATGAAGTACATAATCCCAAGGAGGTAGCAAAATTATGAAAGTTTATTCTGCAGACAAAATTAGAAATGTTGTGGTTTTAGGGCATAGTGGTTGCGGTAAAACTGCGTTTTTAGAAGCAGCTTTACACGTATCTGGTGTAATCAGCCGCATGGGAAAAGTTGAAGATGGCTCAACGGTTAGCGATTATGAGGCAGAAGAAGTAAAAAGAAAAGTTTCGATAGGCTCTTCAATAATTCCAATTGAGTGGAAAGATGAAAAAATTAACTTTATAGACACTCCAGGCTTTTTTGATTTTTCGGGCGAAGTTAAGCAAGCATTATCAATTGCAGATTTGGCTTTAATCATTGTTTCTGCAAAATCTGGTATTGAAGTAGGAACAGAAAAAGCATGGGAATACGCCGAGGAAATGGGCATTCCAAGAATAATTTTTGTAAATAATATGGACGATGAAAATGCCAACATGGACAAAGTTGTTGAAGATATGAAGGCACTTTTTGGCAAAAGTATTGCACCTCTTCAGGTACCTTTTAAAGAAGGTGGCACGCTTGTTGGTTTTGCTAATGCTATTAAAAAAGAGGGCAGAAAATTTGTTGATGGCAGAACGCCAGAGTGTGAAATTCCGGCAGATTTAGTTGATGAAGTTGATAAAATGCACTCGCTAATAGAAGAAGCAGTTGCAGAAACTAGCGACGAATTGATGGAAAAATATTTTGAGGGTATTGCCTTTACAACAGAAGAAATCGAAACTGGTATCTACAACGGTCTTGTTGCTGGAAATGTTACACCTGTTTTCTGTGGTTCTGCAAGCCTCACAAAAGGCGTTAGAGTTTTACTTAACTCAATTTTAAAATTTGCACCTCCTGCATCTATCAGAGAAACAATTGACGTTAAAGATATGAAAACGGGCGACGTAATGAATATTAAATACGCAGATTCGGAGCCGTTAACAGCGTTTGTATTTAAAACTATTGCAGACCCTTATGTTGGAAGACTCACAATTTTCAAAGTAGTTTCAGGCGTAATGAAAAAAGATGCACAACTTTATAATCCACTTAAAGATACAACAGAAAAAGCAGGCCAATTATATGTTATGCGTGGAAAAGAGCAAATCGCTGTTGATGAAATTAGAACGGGCGATATTGGTGCTTTAGCAAAACTTACAAGTGCATCTACTGGCGATAGTTTGTGTGACAAAGCTCGCCCAGTTGTGTTTGACCCTATCGACTTCCCACCGTCTTTAATGACTATGGCGATTTATCCAAAAGCTAAAGGTGATGAAGATAAAATTTCGCAAGCTCTTGCAAAACTTTTAGAAGAAGATAAAACGCTTAAGTTTGAAGTTAATCCAGAAACTAAGCAAACGCTTATTTCAGGTGTTGGTGACTCGCATTTAGATGTTGTTGTTAATAAGCTTAAAAACAAATATAAACTTGAAGTTGAGCTTTCTGAGCCAATTTTACCTTACCGTGAAATGATTAAGACTAAAGTTAGAGTTCAAGGCAAATATAAGAAACAATCGGGTGGTTCTGGCCAGTATGGTGATGTTCATATTGAGTTTGAGCCTTCTGGTGATGCAACACGAGCTTATATTTTTGAAGAAAAAGTATTCGGGGGTTCTGTTCCAAGACAATACTTCCCAGCGGTTGAAAAGGGTCTTCAAGATTCAGTTAAAGCAGGTCCTGTTGCAGGATACCCTGTTGTTGGGCTTAAAGCAACGCTTGTTGATGGTAGCTACCATGCGGTAGACTCTTCGGAGCTTGCATTTAAAATGGCAACAATTATGGCATTTAAAGATGGCTTTATGAAAGCAAAACCAGTTATTTTAGAGCCTATTGCAAGAGTTGAGGTTAAAGTTCCAGATGATTACACTGGCGATGTTATGGGCGATATGAACAAACGCCGTGGAAGAATTTTGGGTATGGAAAAGCAAGGTACAAAACAAGTTATAAACACTGAGGTGCCTTTGGCTGAGATGGCTAAGTATTCTACAGATTTAAGGAGTATGACGCAAGGCAGAGGCTCGTATACACTTGAGTTTGACCGTTATGAAGAAGCTCCAAGAGATATAATGGAAAAGATTATTGAAAAGAGAAAGAAAGAACTTAGCTAGTAAATAAAAACACCCTACAATTATTAAAATTAAATGTAGGGTGTTTAGTAATTTGTGAGGAAAAACTAAAGATGAAAAAGAGGGGTACACTATGACAAAAAAAGATTTATTACTTACTTTGCTAAAGGAGTCTGTTGATAAATGTTACAAAAAGGATATTGATTTAATTGACTGTGGTATGGAACGAGCAAGTGTAGCGAAGATACACTGTTACATGGTGGGAGCATTAGAATACGATAAGCGTTTTGAAGCCTTTTCAAAATATAATTTGGAAAACGAATATAATAAAAATGGCAAAAATCCAAAAAAAACTGAAAACTTTACTAAAGGAGCACAGCCCGATATTATTTTACATTATAGACTAGATAAACCACATAAGGATAATCTTTTAGTAGTTGAATTTAAATCTTTTGATGGTAAAGATCATGAAAGGGATAAGTTGAAATTGAAAGACTTTACAGGTGAGGAAAGTGGTTATAATTATTTTCTTGGTGTTTTTGTTATATTACATATAGATGGTCCAGAATACATGTATTTTCAAGATGGCTACGAGAAGCCTTATGATGAGTTGAGTACGTGAGTATTATATAATCATAGCAACCATAGGTTGACAAACTTCAAAGTTAGATTGGTTTAAATTATATGGCTATTGTGTCATAATAAGAAGAGAAAGGAGGACCTGTATTGAACAACATTATTGGAGTTAAAATTCAAGAACATAGGCAAAAGAATGTTCTAACGCAAGAGGCTTTAGCTGAAAAATTAAATGTTTCAAGGCAATCGGTATCAAAATGGGAGCTAGGACAAGCTCTTCCAGATATAGATAAAATTGTGGCGATGGCAAGATTGTTTGGAGTAACGACGGATGAGCTATTGCATGCTCATTCTGATATGCCAAAACGCAATGATTTATTACGCCTTGGCTCGATATATTTAATTACTAAGAATATGCAGAAGGCCATTCAATTTTACGAAAAATTGCTGTCTATGCGTGCTTCAACTAGGCATCCTGTATTTGCCGAATTTTTCTTTGATAATCATTGCATTGCACTTATGGATGAGGCTAGGCTAAGTGGGCATGATTATAGCAGAAAAGGGGATAGCGATTATAAATTTGTTCTTAATTTTTATGTACAAGATTTAATTGTTGAGCATTATAGAGTTAAAAATTTGAATATTGGAGAAGTAACAGAAATCATGCAATCAAACCCAAATTATTACTTTTTTCATTTGAAAGACCCTGATGGAAATGTAGTTGAAATTACTGGGCAAGTGCATGATACTAGGAGGAATGAAAATATGGAAACTATTTATTGTCAAAGCTGTGCTATGCCTATGTCGGAAGAACAGTATGGTTCTTTAGAGGGTGGAACAAAAACTAAAGATTATTGCCACTATTGTTTTGTGGATGGCACATTTACTACTGAGCAAACTTTTGAAGAAGCCGTAGAGGGCAACATACGCTTTTGGCTTGAACACTGTAATAATGATGAAGAGGCAGCACGCAAACGTATTAAGGAAGTTTTTTCAACATTAAAGCGATGGAAATAAAAAATATTCAAACAATACCAGCAAAATCAATTGTGTATAAAACAAAAAGCCCAGACTCATGGTTTGGGCTTGATTATAATATGAATATTTATCGCGGCTGTTCTCATGGGTGCATTTATTGTGATAGCAGGAGCGATTGTTATAGGAATACTGATTTTGACACAGTTAAAGTGAAAGAAAATGCCCTGCAAATTGTGCGTGATGATTTAAGGCGAAAAGTGAAAAAAGGTGTTGTTGCAACTGGTGCAATGAGCGACCCGTACAACCCACTAGAAGAAAAACTAATGCTCACCCGCAATTCTTTAGAGCTTATAAACGCCTTTGGTTTTGGGGCATCACTTTGTACAAAGTCTGCACTTGTTGCTCGTGATGTAGATGTTTTGCGGGATATAAAGAGTCATTCGCCAACGATAGTGAAATTTTCGATCACAATGGCAGACGATGAATTATGCAAAAAAATTGAACCTAATGTTTCAGTAACTTCTGAAAGGTTTGAGGCTCTTAATAAGCTTGCGGAAAACGGTATTTTCTGTGGGTTACTTATGATACCCATTTTGCCATTTATCAATGATAATGAAGAAAATATGATAAAAACCCTGCGTATGGCGAAAGAAGCAGGGGCAAAATTTGTTTACACTTATATGGGGATGACGCTTAGGCAAGGCAATAGAGAATATTATTACCATCACCTTGATAAACTTTTTCCCGATTTAAAAGAAAAATATATTAAAAAATATGGCTTTCGTTATAATATTCCATCGCCAAACTACAAAAAATTATGGAATGTATATATAAAAGAGTGCGAGCGATTAGGCTTGCTGTACGATATGAAAGCCATAATTTATAATTACAAGACAGGTTACGAGCAACCAAGATTATTTTAAGAGTTCAACAACTTTGTCTATAAACTTTGGATGAAACAAAGGGTATGTAAGATTTTTAGGCAGTTCATCAAAAAAATCTATCTTTTCAATTTCCGTTTCAGGCAAGTCTTCAAATTTGTGTATATCGGCATAAAAAAGCATGCCGTATGAATTAATTGAGTATATACAAATTTGTTTAATATCAAATTCTACAGCACCAGTTTCTTCAAACAATTCTCTTTTGGCAGCTTGTAAAATAGTTTCTCCACTTTCACGGTGGCCGCCGGGAACTTCCCAAGTATCTCTATTTTTATGTTTGCAAAATACCCATTTTCCTCTATATTTTGATATAATTACGGCGTATTTTAAAAGCGAATCGTCTATTTCGTGTATTTTATAAAATTTTACTTCCATGGTTTTATCTCCATTCAGTTTAAAGGTCCGACTTTCTTTGATTATGAAAGTCGGACCTTTTTATAGTGTTAGCCTATAAGTGTTGTTTCTTCTTCGGTAGGTTGCACTTCTTCCTTAACAGGTATAACATCAATGTTTTTATACATTTTCATACCTGTACCCGCAGGGATAAGCTTACCGATGATAACATTTTCTTTAAGACCGATTAATGGGTCTACTTTACCTTTTATAGCAGCTTCTGTTAAAACTCTTGTAGTTTCTTGGAAAGATGCCGCTGAAAGGAAAGAATCTGTTGCAAGTGATGCCTTTGTAATACCTAAAAGCACACGAGAGCCCATTGCAGGCTCGCCGCCTTCGGCTATTATTTTTTGATTAACTTCGTCAAACTCAAGCCAGTCTACTAAACTTCCCGGAAGCAGGTTAGTGTCGCCATTTTCTTCGATTTTAACACGTTTAAGCATCTGTCTAACAATAACCTCAATGTGCTTATCATTAATATCAACACCCTGAAGCCTGTAAACACGTTGAACTTCTTGTAACATATAGTCTTGAACGCCTCTAATACCTTTAATTTTCAAAATATCGTGCGAGTATACACTACCTTCTGTTAGTTCGTCGCCTGCTTCAACATAGTCGCCTGAATAAACCTTAATTCTTGAGCCATATGGTATCAAATAATCCTTAACTTCGCCTGTTTCAGGGTTGGTAAGTATTAATTCACGCTTTTTCATAGTGTCGTTCAACGTAATATTACCTGCAAAATCAGAAATTATTGCAAGTCCCTTTGGTTTTCTAGCCTCAAAAAGCTCTTCAACACGAGGAAGACCCTGCGTAATATCATCATTCGTAGAAATACCGCCCGTTTGGAACGTACGCATTGTAAGCTGTGTACCAGGCTCACCGATAGACTGAGCAGCAATAATACCAACAGCCTCGCCAATTCTAACAGTTTTGCCCGAAGCCATGTCCGAACCATAACATTTAACGCAAAGACCGATGCGAGAACGGCAAGTTAAAATCGTACGAATATGAGCTTTCTCTATACCAAGTTTTTCAACAAGATCAGCACCATCTGGTGTGATTAAAGTGTCTTTAGGAACTATTATTTCGCCAGTTTCTGGGTGTAAAATATCTTCAACAGACCATCTGCCACGCAGTCTATCGCTTAAAGGTTCGATAATCTCATTGCCATCTTTAAACGCAGAAACCCACATGCCCGGAATTTCTTCACCCGTTTCTGAAACGCAGTCAGGTTCACGGATAATTATATCTTGGCTAACATCTACAAGTCTTCTTGTTAAATAGCCAGACTCAGCCGTTTTTAGAGCGGTATCAGAAAGACCTTTTCTCGCACCATGTGCAGAAATAAAGTATTCTAGAACCGAAAGACCCTCACGGAAGTTAGATTTAATAGGAAGCTCGATAATGCCGCCAGAAGGGCTGGCCATAAGCCCACGCATACCAGCAAGCTGCTTAATCTGGTTGTTAGAACCCCTCGCACCCGAGTTTGCCATCATGTAGATGTTATTGTATTTTCCAAGCCCTGAAATAAGTGCTTCTGTAATAGTTTCATTGGCTTTATCCCAAACTTCAATAATTCTTGCATGCCTTTCATCGTTAGTCATAAGTCCACGTCTAAACATTTTAGTAACATTTTCAACTTCTGCTTCAGCCTGCTCTAAAACCGCCGGCTTAATTTCAGGAATTTCCATATCAGTAACAGAAACTGTTAAAGCACCTTGAGTTGAATATCTAAAGCCTAAATCCTTGATTTTGTCAAGCATTTCTGCCGTTTCGGTTAAGCCATATTTGTTAATACAGCGGTTGATAATCTTACTGATGGCTTTTTTATCTGCCAAAAAGTCAATTTCGTATAAGAATTTATTTTCAAACACCGAACGGTCTACATAGCCAATATCTTGCGGAATAACCTCGTTAAAGATAATTCTGCCCGGTGTTGTTTCAACAAGCCTGTAATGGCTTTCACCGTCTATCACCATGGTTCTTTTAACTTTTATTTTAGTGTGAAGCGAAATAATTCTTTCGCCATATGCGTGAATTGCCTCGTTTTCGTCTTTAAAGCACTTGCCTTCGCCTTTTTCACCGTCTTTTGCTAAAGTTAGGTAGTAGATACCTAAAACCATGTCATGCGTTGGAACCGTAACAGGCGTGCCATCAGATGGTTTTAAAAGGTTATTCGTTGCAAGTAATAAGAATCTACATTCTGCCTGAGCTTCAGCCGAAAGAGGAACGTGAATAGGCATTTGGTCGCCGTCGAAGTCGGCATTAAACGCAGTACACACAAGCGGATGGAGTTTAATGGCCTTACCTTCAACCAAAACAGGTTCAAACGCCTGAATACCAAGTCTGTGAAGGGTAGGGGCACGATTTAGCATAACAGGGTGTTCTTTTATAACATCCTCTAAAATATCCCAAACTTCTGGTTGCAATCTTTCAACCATTCTTTTTGCACTTTTAATATTGTGAACAAGCCCATCTTCAACAAGCCTTTTCATAACGAATGGCTTAAATAATTCGATAGCCATTTCTTTAGGTAAACCGCATTGGTAAAGCTTAAGCGTAGGGCCAACAACGATAACCGAACGTCCAGAATAGTCTACACGTTTACCAAGCAAGTTTTGTCTAAAACGACCTTGCTTGCCTTTTAGTAAGTCTGAAAGCGATTTAAGCGGTCTATTTCCAGGGCCTGTAACAGGGCGGCCACGGCGGCCATTGTCGATAAGAGCATCAACCGCCTCTTGAAGCATACGCTTTTCATTTCTAACAATAATATCAGGTGCACCAAGCTCTAAAAGCCTCTTAAGCCTGTTGTTACGGTTAATAACACGGCGATAAAGGTCGTTCAAATCGCTTGTTGCAAATCTGCCACCGTCAAGTTGAACCATAGGGCGTAAATCAGGAGGAATAACAGGAATAGTGTCCATAATCATCCATTCTGGTTTGTTTTCAGAAACTCTAAAGCTTTCAATAACTTCTAATTTTTTAATAATTCTAACTCTTTTTTGGCCTTGGGCTGTTTTTAGCTGAGCTTTAAGCTCAACCGATTCGCCCTCTAGATCAATATTAGCTAAAATTTCTTTAATAGCTTCTGCACCCATTCCTGCACGAAAAGATTGAACGCCATATTTTTCTTGTGCATCTCTATATTCTTTTTCTGTTAGAAGTTGTTTATAATCAAGCCCAGATTCGCCAGGGTCTACAACAATATAAGATGCAAAATATAATACTTTTTCTAAAACTCTAGGAGAAAGGGCAAGTATAAGCCCCATACGGCTAGGGATACCCCTAAAATACCAAATATGTGACACAGGAGCTGCAAGCTCGATATGCCCCATTCTTTCACGCCTAACTTTGGCTTTGGTTACTTCAACGCCGCAACGGTCACAGATAACGCCTTTGTAGCGAATACGCTTGTATTTGCCGCAATGACACTCCCAATCTTTAGAAGGGCCAAAAATTCGCTCACAAAACAGCCCTTCACGCTCTGGTTTAAGCGTTCGATAATTAATTGTTTCAGGCTTTTTAACCTCTCCACGAGACCACTCCCTAATTTTTGAAGGAGAAGCAAGCCCGATTTTTATAGAGTCGAACACAAGAGGCTGGTCTATATCTCTGTTTGCTTGATTTGTCATTTAATTACCTCCTTATTAATTATCGTCGAACGAGTCGAAGTCAACATCGTCATCATCATTGTCTTGCAAAAAATCTTCGTCAAAATCTTCTAAATCGCCAATTTCGTCTAAGTCGTCTATATCGCCGAGGCCAACAATAGCATCATCATCAGGAATATCTGCATCAATATCTTTTCCAGCACGGATAGAGAATCCATCGAGATTATCATTGTCGCCGTCTTCGTCCTCATTTTCTAAAGTTTCAAAATCTTCGTCATCGTCATCATCGTCAGCAAACGAAATTCCGCTAAGGAAAGGCTTTTTAATGAATGGGCTACTGTTATCATCATCGCCTTCAACACCTTCTATATTAACATTTAAGTCTTCTATTTCTTCTACAGACTCACCAATTTCAACTTCGGAAGCATCCTCAAGTAAAACTCTGATGTCCATACCAAGTGCTTGAAGCTCTTTGAGTAGAACTTTAAACGATTCAGGAACACCAGGTTCAGGAATATTTTCGCCTTTAACGATAGCTTCATATGCTTTAACACGGCCAACAATGTCGTCCGATTTAATTGTAAGAATTTCTTGAAGCGTGTGGCTTGCACCATATGCTTCAAGTGCCCAAACCTCCATCTCGCCAAAACGCTGGCCGCCAAACTGTGCTTTACCGCCAAGAGGCTGTTGCGTAACAAGCGAGTAAGGGCCTGTAGAACGTGCATGAATTTTATCGTCTACAAGGTGGTGTAGTTTTAAGTAGTGCATATATCCAACGGTAACAGGATTATCAAAATATTCGCCTGTTCTGCCATCTCTTAAATGAATTTTGCCATCACGAGTGATAGGCACGCCTTTCCATTCGTCGCGATGGTCTTTATTTTCTTCAAGTGATTGGTAAATATCTTCTTCTAAAATACCTTGCCATTTAGAAGAAAATTCATCCCACTCTAGGTTAACATAGTCATTGGCTAAATCAAGCGTGTCCATAATATCAATCTCGTTAGCACCATCAAATACAGGCGTTGCAATTTTAACACCTAATGCTTTTGCTGCAAGACCTAAATGGACCTCAAGAACCTGACCAATATTCATACGTGCAGGAACGCCAAGCGGGTTTAAAACTATATCTAGTGGTCTTCCGTTTGGCAAATACGGCATATCTTCAACAGGTAAAACCCTTGAAATAACACCTTTATTACCATGACGCCCAGCCATTTTATCACCAACAGAAATTTTTCTTTTCTGTGCAATATAAACTCTAACAACTTGGTTAACGCCTGGTGGCAATTCGTCGCCATTTTCACGATAGAAAACTTTAACATCAACAACCGTACCAGATTCGCCATGAGGAACACGTAAAGAAGTATCACGAACTTCACGAGCTTTATCACCAAAAATTGCACGAAGTAGGCGTTCTTCTGCTGTAAGCTCAGTTTCGCCTTTTGGTGTAACTTTGCCAACTAATATGTCATTCGGGCCAACTTCTGCACCAATTCTTATAATGCCTTTAGCATCAAGGTTTTTAAGTGCATCGTCGCCGATATTTGGAATATCTCTTGTAATTTCTTCAGCTCCAAGCTTTGTATCACGAGAATCTGCCTCATACTCTTCTATATGAACAGATGTGTAAACATCGCCCGAAACAAGCTTTTCGCTAAGAAGTATAGCATCTTCAAGGTTATAACCTTCCCAAATCATAAATCCGATTAGTGGATTTCTGCCAAGGGCAAGCTCACCGTCTTGAGTAGAAGGCCCATCGGCAATAACATCGCCTTTTAAAATACGTTGATTTTTCGATACTATAGGTTTATGGTCGATACAAGTAGACTGGTTAGAACGCAAATATTTAGTAAGTTTATAAACATCTTTCTCGCCAGTATCCGTAGTTATAACAACTTCGCTTGCAGAAACCTTTGAAACAACGCCAGAATTGTTTGCAATAACGCAAATGCCCGAGTCATACGCTGCTTTAAACTCCATACCAGTTCCAACAACAGGCGAATCGGTTTTTAAAAGAGGAACAGCTTGGCGCTGCATGTTAGAGCCCATAAGAGCACGCGAAACGTCGTCATTCTCTAAAAATGGAATTAATGCCGTTGCAACAGAAACCATTTGCTTAGGCGAAACGTCCATTAAATCTACTTTGTTTTGGTCTACCTCAATAATATCTTCACCAAAACGAGAGGCAACTTTTTTGTTTACAAATTCGCCATTTTTGTTAAGTTCAACATTTGCCTGTGCGATTGTGTATTCTTCTTCCTCGTCGGCTGTAACGTATTTACACTCGTCGGTTACTCTTGGAGGATTTGCATTTTTATCAACAATACGATAAGGTGCTTCTATAAAACCATATTCGTTAATTCTTGCATATGTTGCAAGCGAGTTTATAAGGCCGATGTTTGGACCCTCTGGCGTTTCAATTGGGCACATGCGGCCGTAGTGCGAAGCATGAACGTCGCGAACTTCAAAACCTGCTCTATCTCTTGATAAACCGCCGGGACCTAGTGCCGATAAACGGCGCTTATGCGTAAGCTCTGCAAGAGGGTTTGTTTGGTCCATAAACTGCGAAAGCTGTGAACTACCGAAAAACTCTTTAATTGCAGAAGTTACAGGGCGAATGTTTATAAGTGCCTGAGGGGTAACTGCCTCTAAATCTTGAATTGTCATACGCTCACGAACAACACGCTCAAGACGAGTAAGACCTATTCTAAACTGATTTTGTAAAAGTTCGCCAACCGAACGGATACGCCTGTTTCCGAGATGGTCTATATCGTCAAAACCGCCAATTTTATGGTCTAAATTCATTATATAGTTAATAGATACCAAAATATCTTCGGTTGTAACGTGTTTTGGTATTAGGCGGCTAATGTTATCCCCAATAGCCACTTTTAAATCTGTATCATTTTCAAACTCTTCTAAAAGCTCTTTTAAAACTGGGAAGAAAACTTTTTCACGAATTTTAAAATCGATCGCCGAAAGCCCACGAGATGCAATAAATCCATTTATATCAACAAAAAGATTTGATAAAACCTTAACTTCTACGCCTTCGTTACCAACAACCCAAATAGCAGGAGCCGCAGAGTCTTGAATTTCTTCAAGCATTTCGTGCGTTAAGGTGATACCTGCTTGTGCTAAAACCTCACCTGTCATAGGGTCCTCAACATCTCTAGCAAGTTTAAAGCCTTTTGCACGGTTTTTAAGTGCAAGCTTTTTGTTAAATTTATAGCGGCCAACC
>WQZK01000034.1 GCA_009780765.1 Defluviitaleaceae bacterium | reverse complement strand
TATAATTATAAATTTGACTAAATAATTAAAAATGTGTATAATATAGAGTATAGAGAAAAGTAAATTTAAAGGAGGCACTATCATGTTGTCTAAAACTTCAAACGAATATGGTAGCATTTTTATAGAAAACGAGGTTATTGCCCGTATTGCAGGGCTTGCAGCAATGGATTGTTACGGCATTGTTGGTATGGCAGCTAAAAATGTTAAAGATGGAATTACTAAACTTTTGAAAATAGAAAGCCTTACAAAAGGCGTTAAGCTTAATATTACAGAAACAGATTGTATTATTGATTTGCACATAATAGTTGAATACGGCACAAATATTTCTGCCATTGCAGACACTCTTATAAACACGGTTAAATATAGAGTTGAAGAGTATGCAGGTATTTCAGTTACAGAGGTTAATATATTTGTTGAAGGTATTAGAGTAAATAATTAATACAGATGGCAAGTGGTAAATGGTAGGGGGATTTATCTTGATTAAGAAAGTAATAGACGGTCACGCTCTTAGGCGTGCCATTATACTGGCATCTAACGAGCTTTCGGTTAAAAGGGCATATCTTGACGGGCTTAACGTGTTTCCTGTTCCTGATGGTGATACGGGCATTAATATGTCTTTAACTACTTATGGAGCGGCGAAAGAAGCTTATAAGCTTGATACGGGTAATATATACGATGTTGCAAAGGCTATTTCTAGCGGGTCTTTAAGAGGTGCTCGTGGAAACTCGGGCGTTATTTTGTCGCAGCTTTTTAGAGGATTTGCTAAGGGCCTTGAAGGCAAAGAAGCTGCAAATGCTATGGACCTTGCAATCGCACTTAAAGAGGGTGCCGAAATGAGCTATAAGGCCGTTATGAAACCTAAAGAGGGTACGGTTTTAACCGTTGCTAGAGCTATTGGCGATTGTGCCATCAAAACGGCATTTGAAACGGACGACATATATGAACTTCTTGAAATTGTTATAAAAGAAGGGCACGAGGTACTTAAAGAAACGCAAAACATGCTTCCAGAGCTTAAGGCAGCAGGCGTTGTTGATGCTGGCGGTATGGGGCTTATGTGCATTATAGAAGGGTGTTATCAAACAAAAACTATAAAGATGGCAGAACTTGTTACACCTTCTTCAGAAGAGCCTGCAGCAGCAACTTTTGATAGTAGCAATTTTTCACATGCAGACATAAAATTTGCATATTGCACCGAATTTTTTATAAATACTGAAAATGCAACACAAAAAGTTGAAGATGAGCTTAAAAAATACTTAGATACAATGGGCGATTCGGTTGTTGTTGTTGCAGATATGGATATTATTAAGATCCATGTGCATACAAACAATCCCGGTGCAGTTTTAGAGCGTGCAATTACTATTGGTACGCTATCAAGCATTAAGATCGATAATATGAAAGAACAACACGAAAGTCTTTTGCAAAGCCAACAAGAAGAGCAATCAAAGGAAAAGAAAGCTATCGGGTTTATTGCTGTTTCTCAGGGTGATGGATTTAAAAAGTTTTTTAAAGACTTAGGCGTTGATTATGTTATTGAGGGCGGGCAGAGCATGAATCCTGCAACAGAAGATTTTCTTTCTGCCATAGATGCCGTTAATGCTGATAAAATCGTTATTTTCCCTAATAATAAAAACATTATTTTGGCGGCAGAGCAAGCAGCTAGTCTTTCAGAAAAAGATGTTTGCGTTATAAAATCAAAAACTATTCCGCAAGGTGTTAGTGCCTTGGTAAACGACACGGTTTTTGGTAGCATCGAGGAAAGAATTGCGGTTTTTGAAGAGGCTATTGGCAATATCACAACAGGGTTTGTAACATACGCTGTTAAGGATTCTAATTTTGATGGTAATGAAATTTTAGAAGGCGACATTCTTTTAATGTTAGAAGGCCAAATAAAGCTCGTTTCTAAAGATGTTGCCGAAGGGTCGAAAAACCTTATAGATGCTATGTTTAAAGAGCGTGATGGAAGCTTTTTAAGTATTTATTACGGCGAAGAGGTTTCTTTAGAAGCTGCCGAAGAACTCGCAGATTATATGGCGGATAAATATCCAGATTGCGATGTTGAAATTATAAAGGGCGGTCAAGCACTTTACTATTATACATTATCGCTGGAGTAAACATGAAACTTGATGATAATATCACAAAACTTAAAAATATAGGCGAAACAAGGGCTTTAGCATTTAAAGCCCTTTCTATTTATACAATTGGTGATTTAATTACACACTACCCAAGAGATTACGAAGATAGAAGCAAAATTACGGATATAACTGAGATAGAATTAGACGAAAAATATGTTATAAAAGCCACGTTTTACAAAGAATGTGAAGTTTTGCGAGCAAGGGGCATGATTATCACCAAAGGCTTTGTAAAAGATAAAACAGGAACACTTGAAATTGTGTGGTTTAACCAGCCATATCTTAAAAATACTTTTAAGGCTGGCTCTGATGTATATTTTTTTATAGGCAAAGTTTCGGAGAAAAACGGCAAAAAACAAATGATTTCGCCAGATTTTGAAAAAGAGAGTGAAATATCGTTAAATGCCTCTAGAATAGTGCCAATATATCCTGCAACAAACGGTCTTACTCAAAAGCTTTTGAGAAAAACGATTGCAGATTCGTTAAATCAAATTTCTGAGGAATATGAAGACTTTTTAGCCGATGATATTTTAAAAAAATACGACCTTTGTGCAAAAAGTTACGCAGTTAAAAATATTCATTTCCCAGAAAATAATGAGGCGTTTTTTAAGGCACGAAAAAGGCTTGTCTTTGAAGAATTTTTTGTCTTGCTTTTGGCACTGTTAAAAATCAAGGGCGTTTCAAAAGATGAGGCAACAAGCGTCTTTATAAACAACAACTTTGACACCAATATAAATTTTGGATACGAGCTTACAAATGCTCAAAAAAAAGTTATATCCGAAATTAAACACGATTTTAAGGCAGGCCATGCAATGTGTAGGTTGGTTCAGGGCGATGTTGGTTCGGGCAAAACCGCTGTTTCGTTAATTGCCGCATATTTGGCTATAAAATCGGGGTATCAGGCGGCTATAATGGCACCAACAGAGGTTTTGGCAAGGCAGCACTTTGAGGGTTTTGCAGAAATTTTCAAACCTCTTGGTGTTAATACGGTGATGCTTTCTGGTAGCATGAAGAAAAAGGACAAAGACTTTGCACTTGCTGAAATTGCTTCAGGTGATGCACAGATGATTGTTGGCACACACTCATTGATACAAGATAGGGTTGAGTTTGAAAATTTAGGGTTGGTTGTTACTGATGAGCAGCACCGTTTTGGTGTGTTGCAACGAAAAACATTTTCAAAAAAAGGCGAATTTCCTCATGTTTTGGTTATGAGTGCTACACCTATTCCAAGAACTTTGGCACTTGTTTTATATGGTGATTTAGATATTTCTATAATAAACGAAATGCCTCCAGGAAGGCAAAAAATCGAAACTTTTGCAGTTAATTCGAGCTATCGCAATAGAATTTTTGAGTTTATTAAAAAAGAAGTTGATGCAGGTTCACAGGCTTATATAATTTGCTCGAGTATTGAAAACGACACTGAAAATATAAAATCTGTGCTAAATTATACCGAAGAAATCAAGCAAAGTGGATTAAATGGCTACTCTGTGGCGTGCTTACACGGAAGAATGAAACAATCTGAAAAAGAAGAAATTATGGACAAGTTTGCAAGAAACGAAATTTCTGTGCTAGTTGCTACGACAGTTGTGGAAGTTGGCGTAAACGTGCCAAATGCAACGATTATGGTTATAGAAAATGCCGAAAGGTTTGGGCTTTCGCAGCTTCATCAGCTTAGAGGGCGAGTTGGGCGTGGTAAAAAGCAGTCTTACTGTGTATTAGTTTCAGACTCTAAGGGAGAAACAACAAAAAAACGTTTAAAAGCTATGGTAGACACCACTGATGGCTTTTTACTATCAGAGCTAGACTTAAAACTTAGGGGAACGGGCGACTTCTTCGGAACACGCCAACACGGGCTTATCGAACTTAAAATTGGTAATTTATACAAAGACACAAAAGAATTAGCAATTGCACAAGAGCTAGCCAAAGAAATGGCTCTAAAAGGTATAGAAGGTAATGAAAAATTGGTGGGAACTGTTAAGAGTCTTATGGACAAGCTAACTAAATCCTAAAAAACACTTGATTTGTCCATGTGAATTAGTGTATAATTATGTTATGAGGTGGTAGTTTTGCGTGTTATAGCTGGAATGTGCAGAAATCATAGGCTAGAGGCTCCTGTGGGGCTTGAGGTTCGCCCAACTTCTGACAAAACTAAAGGTGCAATTTTTAGCATGATTGGAAACGATATTTACGATTCTAATTTTTTGGATTTGTTTAGCGGGAGCGGTGCCATTGGTATAGAAGCTTTAAGCCGTGGAGCTAAATTTTGCACATTTATTGAAAATTCTCTAGAGCATGTAAAATTTATAAATAAAAACTTAAATCATGTGAAAAAAGCTTTGGGGCATGAAAACTATTCGGTTATAAATCGTGATGTTTTGGAAGCTCTGAAAGTCTTGAAAGAGCAGTTTGATATAATTTTTTTAGACCCGCCTTATAATCAGAACTTAATTAATAAAACGCTTGAACAGATATATAATCACAGTATTTTAAGCGATTTTGGAACGGTAATTA
The DNA here is from genome assembly GCA_009780765.1 of Defluviitaleaceae bacterium. GTDB lineage: Bacteria > Bacillota > Clostridia > Lachnospirales > UBA5962 > WQZK01. Next base: position 7,734 of record WQZK01000034.1, on the reverse strand, counting down.
TAGAGCAAGATGCAAAAGAAGAATTGCCAAACTCTGAATTTTTTGAAATTTACAAAAATAAAAAATATGGCAGGACAAGCATTTACTTTTTAAAGAAAAGGACGTAAAAAAATGACCACAGCAGTTTACCCAGGCAGTTTTGACCCAACCACAAACGGGCATATTGATATAATAAGAAGAGCAGCAAAAATTGTTGATACGCTTATTGTTGCGGTTTTAGATAATCATGCCAAAAATTCTATGTTTAGTGTTGCAGAGCGTGTTTCGCACTTGAAAGAGATCACCAAAGATATAGAAAATGTTAAGATTGATTCTTTTTCCGGTCTTTTGGTTGATTTTGCTAAAATAAACAATGTAAAAATGATTGTTAGAGGGCTTAGAGCTTTAACCGATTTTGAGTTTGAATTTCAAATGGCACTTACAAACCGTGAGCTTTCGGGCGAAATTGAAACTCTTTTTATACCAACATCTAAAGAATATCTTTTTTTAAGCTCAAGCGTAGTTAAAGAAATTGCTAGGTTTTCTGGTGATTATTCGGGTATGGTGCCTGAAATTATTAAGCGTGAACTTGAAAGAAAATTTAATATATAATTTAAGCAGGAGGAATTGCCATGGAATCTATTGACAATTATTTAATTCAGATTGAAGACATATTGGAAAGTTGCAAAGCCGTGCCACTTATGGGCAAGGTTGCCGTTGATAAAGAAATGATTTACGAAATTATCGACGAAATGCGAATGAACATGCCAAAAGAAATTAAAGAGGCAAAAAAAGTTTTCGAAAATCGCGATAAGTATCTTAGAGATGCTGAAAAGCGTGCACTTGCAATTATTGAAGAGGCAAAAAAAGATGCCGAAGAAATTGTTAAAGATGGTGAAAATAGAGCCGCAAAGCTTACGGCAGAGCACGAAATTGTTAAAACTGCAACCTTAGAAGCTGAAAAGATTATCGAAGAAGCAAAGCATGACGCTAAAAACATGCGTATAAATTCTTTAGAATATGCTGACGATATTTTGGCAAAAGGAGAACATGCGATTAGGGTGGCTTCTGAAAATATTTCTAAGCAGCTTCAATCAACAGATACGTATTTCACTCAAGTTTTAGATACTTTGTATAGCAACAGGCAAGAGCTTAGAGATAATGGTTAATTGCAGGATATTAAAAACTAAATAATGGGTACATAAAAAGTCCTAAAGCTAGGGCTATTGTTGCATGTAAAAATTTACACACTATGTAAAGCGAAGTTTTTATGTCTGTTTTTGATATAAAATTTATTGATTGTGCATGAACAGAAAAACCACCGAAAGATATTACCAAGCAAGTGGCAATTAAGGCATGTTTTGAAATGCCTCCTTGTGATATGCTTCGTATGCCATTAGACATTTCAAGAACACCGTAAACTGTACCCTGCACAACATTTTCTACAATTGAGAAACGCTCTGAAAATGGGCTTAAAATGTTTGAAATAAACACAGAAATATCTAAAAGCTCAAACACTTTCACTAAAACAGAAAATAATATAATAAATCCACCAATTTGAACTAAGGTTTCCATAGAACTTATTACGTTTTTTGAAAAAATATGGCTGAAATTTAACTTTTCTGTAGGCGTTATAGGTTTTTTGTATATAGGTTTTTGGTCAGATTTATAAAACCTAAGAATTAACCCTGTAATAATTGCTGATAAATAGTGCACTGATATTATAAATACCCCAGCACTACGTGAGCCAAATATGCCTATTCCAATTGTTCCTAAAATAAATATGGGACCCGAATTATTTGTAAATCCAATTAATTTTTGTGCTTCAGATTTAGTAATTTCGCCTTTTTCTCTAAGGTTAGAAACTATTTTTGCACCCATAGGGTAGCCACAAAGCATACCGCATATTAGAGCAAATGCTCCTGCACCTGAAACTTTAAATAATAGCCTCATTAGTGGTTCTAAAAGCTTTGCTATAAGCTTAACGCTGCCAAGTGCTACAAGAATGTTTACGCCAATCATAAACGGCAAAAGCGACGGTAATATATTATTAAACCAAAGCGAAAGCCCATCTTTAGAGGCTCCAATTATTTCGGCAGGATGAAAAATTAAAGTTATATTAAAAATTATCACCAAAATAGATATAATGAACACAGAAAATTTACTTAACCTTTTCACTTAGGACTTACCCCCTTAACTATACATGTGTATGATCACGGAGGTTTTAAAATGCAAGAAAGACGCCAAAGAACAAGAAAAAAAGTTAATAGTAATAAAAATTCTAAAATTGGAGCAGAAAGTGTTGTTCTTGCTATTGCAATGATTTTTTTTGTTATTAGTATAGGTGGCTCTATATTTGGATTTTTAACGAGGGACACCATTGCGACCATGGTTGTTGCACAAGGTAGCCTTGATAGGCCAATTATTATAAATGGTATAATTGTGAGAGATGAAACGGTGTATCGTGCAGCTACTTCTGGTGAGGTTGTTTTTAATGTTCCTCACGGTGAAAGGATTAGGGCAGGTACCATGGTTTCAAGCATTCATACTGAGTTTGGCACGGCTTTATCTAATGAGCAAGAGCGGCTTCAAGAGAGAATACTTGCACTTCAAGAACAGCGGGTTGAGGTTTCTGCTGTTTCTTCTGATGTTGCGAATATAAATACTACTATAAGCAATATTTTTGTATCTAATATGCACCTAATGGCTGGAAACGATTTTTCGCATATATATACTCTACACACAAATGTGGAGAGAACATTGGAGCATAGGAACGACCTTTTGTTAAATGAAAATCGCGGAGCAGTTTTAGCATATACATCAGAAAATAGACAGCTTGCTAACAGAATAGCTGATATAAACTCGGCTATTACAGCAAGTGCTGGTGGCATAGTTTCGCATGTGGTTGATGGGTTTGAAGAGATATTCAACACAGAAAATATGAGCTATATAACAAAAGAACAAACACGAATGAGGGTGGATATTGACCCACTTCACAGAGTTAGGCAGGTAGGGCCTAACGAGTCTGTATTTAAAATAGTAAATTCTAACGACTGGTACATTGCGGCATATATTCAGAATGACCTTATTAGAGGATGGAATACAAATACTAACACAACAATACATGTAGAAATAAACGGCAGGTTCGAGCCTCTTATGGTGAGAGTACATAGCATTTATAGTGGCGAGGGCGAATCTTTTGTAATACTTCGCTCTACAAGGCGGATGATAGATTTTTTAGGAATGCGTTCAATTAATTTTCAAACGCATGACAGTATTTTTACGGGGCTTAAAATTCCAGAATCTGCGATTATTGAAAAAACATTTTTAAAAATTCCGGAAGAGTTTGCAACTTGGAGTACATCGCAAAACCGCATGGTTACTAAGATTGAAAATGGTGTTTTACAGGATGTGCATATAACTACAAGGGCTCTTAGAAATGTTGAAAGGGCTGAGGGGTATATCTTCATTATGCAAGATTTTAATAATTTGCGGCGTGGCGAAGTAATTATTCACCCTGAAGATGGACGAGAATATAGAATAGAAGAAATTGTTGTAAACAGCGGTGTTTTTAGAACAAATAACGGTGTGGCAAGCTTTACTTCTATAAATATGGATGGTATTATTAGGGGTTCGGCTGGTTATGTTATTTTAGATACAGATTTAAACTTTGGCGGGCTTAATGTGCATGATAGAATTGTTACTGATGCTGCGAATCTAAATATAACAGAAGGTACTATCATACATCAAATGGGCGGGTGACGCAGTGGCTCGGGCTTGTGCGGGGATAAATCCCGCTTGCCCTCGCCTACTGCTTTTCGATAAAATGTCTTCGCTATTTCATCGAGTTTTTGGCGGCTAAAGCCGCCTAGTTACTTTGTAGGGGAGTGATAGCTGTGCAAAATATTAAGGAAAACTTAAGAATTATAAACGAAAACATAGAAAAATCAAAAAAGAGCGAGCAAGAGGTAACACTTGTTGCTGTTACAAAGACGATAGATATAGAAAAAATGGCGTATTTGCTGGATTTGGGTGTTCACAACTTTGGTGAGAATAAGGTTCAAGAATTGCTTGGGAAATATGAAGTGTTGCCAAAGACAGTGAAATGGCACTTTATAGGGCACTTGCAAACAAACAAAGTAAAGTATATAATAGATAAGGTGTGTTTGATTCATTCGGTTGATAGTGTTAAATTAGCCGAGGAAATTAATAAATGTGCAAAAAAAGCTGGGATTATTATGGATATTTTGGTTCAAGTTAATATTTCTTCGGAAGAAAGCAAATTTGGCATTGCTAAAGAAGAGATAGACGAGTTTTTAGAAATAATATCAAAATTATCCAATATATCTGTTAAAGGGCTAATGACAATGGCACCTTTTAGCGAAAATCCAGAAGAAAACAGGCTTTATTTTATAAATATGCAGAAATTATTAGTTGACATTAGGCATAAAAGCGTTAATAATATATATATGCAGTTTTTATCAATGGGTATGACTAATGATTACCAAATCGCTATAGAAGAAGGTGCCAATATGGTTAGAATAGGTTCGGCCATTTTTGGAGCAAGGCTATAGCGTTTAAGTATACAAGGAGGAACTAAAATGGCAGCACTATTTGGAAAGCTTAAAAATATGCTACTAGGCGTTGAAGACGAGTATGACGACGAAGACGATTATTATGACGACGACGACATCTACGAGCAACCGAAAAGAACAACAAGGCAACAAGATATAATTAGGCCTGTTGGTGGAAGTGGCACAGGGCGTGCTTCTAACAAGGAACCAAGAGGAGGCAGCAGCACCATCGCTCCAATTTCTCACACCAACACACAAAGAGGCGGATACATACAAAGACCAAATCAAAACACTGTTACTGATGTTTACGGTAAATCTCACGCACAAGTTAATGTTCATTTACCAAGAAATATTGAAGATGCTAGAGATATTATTGAAAACACTAGAAGTAACATAATTTCTGTTGTAAATCTTGAAGAGGTTGACAGTTCTACAGCTCAAAGAATTGCCGATTTTTTAAGTGGCTCTGTTGATGCACTTGATGCAACTATTAGAAGGCTTTCTTATGATATGTTTATCATTGCACCACTTGGCGTTGAAATTACTGGTGAATTGCAAGCCGATATTAGCGAAGAGCTTAAAGGTAGAGGCGGCAGTGGTATATCTTGGCTAAGCTATAAATAGGGTACGTCTGATAGGAGTAGTTATGAAATTTGTATTAATAGATTCTATTAGGTATTTTGTTTTTGTTATAAGAATATTGCTGTTTGCAAGGGCCATTCTTTCGTGGTTTATACTTGCATCACCTGGAATTGCAAGAAGTCCAATTATTCGTATAATATATACTTTTGTTGAGCCAATTTTATACCCTGTTCGCCTTTTACTTAGAAAGTTATTTAGAACAAGGCAAATGCCTTTAGATTTGGCGGCTTTAATTGTGTTTTGGCTTATTGGTATTGTTGGCGACTTCTTGATTAACCTTATATGGATTTTGCTGTGATATGAAAGATTTAAGTAAAATTTTATTAGGAAAAGCTTTAGAGCAAGCATATATTTGTGAGCATAAAAACAAGCCAACATTTACAGAATTTTTGGACCCCATTAAAACAGAAGAATTTAAGCGAAGAATTTCTAAAGAGCTTATTAGCATCAAAATTTCTTCTTTTGGTGGAAGCGAGGGTTGCGAACGGCAAATTATTGCTTTTTCGCCCGAATATATGGAAATAACTGATGATGATTATCCGATAGATGCTATTGAAATAAAATTTTCTGATAAAACTTCTAAAAATCTTACACATAGAGATTTTTTGGGTTCTATACTTGGACTAGGAATAGACAGGGCAAGAGTAGGAGATATAGTTATTTTTGCTGAAAGAGCTATTGCGTTTATACACCGTGATGTTTCGGGCTTTGTGGTTAATAATTTAACGCAAGTGAGAAATGTATCGGTTTTTGCAAGCATAATTTCGTCTGAATTGATTTTTTTACCACTATCAGAATATGAAGAGATGATAATAAACCTGTCGAGTATGAGGCTTGACGGGGTTTTGAGTTGTGCATTTAAAATTTCTCGCTCGCAGGTTTCAAAGCTTATAGAAGCAGATAAAGCTCTTATAAACTGGGTTTTGTGCAAGAAATCAGAAAGATTAATTAAAGAAGGCGATATGATAACCCTTCGTGGGTATGGGCGAGTTAAAATTGCTCAAGTAATTGGGCAAACTAAAAAAGATAAAATTGTGCTTAGAATACATGTGAATAGGTAATAAAAAAGGCATGAGCTTTCTCACGCCTTTTTTATTTATCTGTTTTAATTTGTTAGATTAAGCTTATAAGCGTTCTGCCAATCATGCCGTAAACAATCCATGCTTGAATTGTATATGTAAAAATGGCTGTGTATACTGCTTTATCAAGCGAGAGGTCAAAACTTTTCATAAATGCGAAGGTGCCTAAAATGGCTGAAGAGGTCACACCAAGTGCTAATGGCAAAATAATACTTCCCGGCCAAACAACAGCGAAGACAGAAGCCACAATAACCATTAAAGTAAGTGGAACATTAGCCATAGCAACTGAAGAAACTAGCTTTTTCATATCAAGCTTACCTTTAAAAACAATGTGCCCGAAGAATATAGATATACCAGCTAAAAGGGCAAACCCTATAATACTAACGAAAAATGCACGAGCGAACATTCCAGGAAAGCTCGAACCTATTCTGAAGAAGTTTCTGCGTAATGACATGTTAAATACTGAGCTAAACGACCCTAGCCTTAATCTAAATCTAAAAATAACCCAAAATCCTGTAGCAAATAGCCCTAAAAATTGAAGCACTATGAAAATTATGGTTTCAGGCAATCCAAGTGTATGTTCCTCTATTGTTGCAACTGGGGCTTTGAAAAATTTCTTTAAAAAGTTCATACAGCTACTTACAACATTTAAGCTTTGTTGTTTTACTTTATCAAACTCCATGTTTGGCTGTGTTACACCAATAGGTGCAGGTGTTGGTTGTGTAGCTGGTTCCGCAGTATTAACTGGTATTTCAGGTTTCGCTGCTTGAGTTTCTACACAAACACATACGCCACTTTCAGGTATTTGTTTACCGCAATTTGTACAAAAATTTTGCATGATAAATCCTCCCTATTTATGTATGAGGCGTGCCTAACACACCTCTTTAACTATTGCTAATATTATAGCATTTATTCATTAACTTCTGCAATACTTTCTTCTTTTTTGCTATCTTTGTTTTTGCTAAAAAGGCCAGAAAGATTAAGTTTTGACAAAACCGCAGGAGCCATATCAATGAGTTTACCAATAGCATCCTGATTTTTAACATTAATCATTTGAACAGAATCTCCTTTAATAACAATTACAGCCGAAGGCGTAATTTTAGCACCAAGGCCGCCCATGTCACCAGTTTTTTTGTCTTTTGCTTCGCCTTTATCAGAGCCTCCAGCTCCAACGCCAAACGTAACATCAACAAGTGGTAGCATAATTAAATCGCCTATGTGCACAGGCTCACCAACAACCGTTTTGGTTGAAATAAAATTTTCCATTTTACCAAAAAGTGTTTCAAGATTATTACTAAAATTGCTAGACATAGATTTCTTCCCCTTTTTCTTTATTTTTGTTCTTGAAGATTAGTGGTTTTAAAATTTTCCATATTGGTTCTTTAAGGGCATATCTGATTATTGGGTATAAAACTTTCCATAATACAAGACGCCCAGTTACTTTTATATTTAGTGCGATT
>WQZK01000033.1 GCA_009780765.1 Defluviitaleaceae bacterium | reverse complement strand
GTTGATGCTTTTAGAAAAAGAGCATTAAACCCTGAAAGACCAGAGCTTAGAGGAACGGCACAAAACCCTGATATTTTCTTCCAAGCTCGTGAAAGCTCTAATGTTTTTTACGATGCTGTTCCTGAAATTGTTGAAAAATATATGCAAGACATCAACAAATTAACAGGCAGAGATTATCAATTATTCAACTATTATGGCCACCCTGAAGCTGATAGAATCATCATTGGTATGGGTTCTGCAAATGATGCCATCGAAGAAACTATTGACTTCTTAAATGCAAACGGTCAAAAAGTTGGTTTAGTTAAAGTTAGACTTTATAGACCGTTCTCTGTTAAAAGATTATTAGAAGCTATTCCTAAATCAGTTACAAAAATCGCTGTTTTAGATAGAACTAAAGAAGCTGGTGCAATTGGCGAGCCGCTTTTCTTAGATGTTTGTGCAGCTTTCTACGATGAAAAGGTTCAACCACTTATTATCGGTGGCCGTTACGGATTAGGTTCTAAAGACTTTACGCCTGCACAAGTTGTTGCAGTTTACGAAGAGCTTAACAAAGCAAACCCTAAAAAAATGTTTACAGTTGGCATTGTTGATGATGTTACAAACCTTTCTTTAGAAGTTGGCGAAGAAATCGACGTTACAACTAAAGGCACAATTAGCTGCAAGTTCTGGGGTCTTGGGTCTGATGGAACTGTTGGAGCTAACAAAAACTCAATCAAAATTATTGGCGACCATACAGATCTATACGCTCAAGCATATTTTAGCTATGACTCTAAAAAATCTGGTGGTATAACTCAATCTCACCTTAGATTTGGTAAAGAGCCAATTAAATCTACTTACTTAGTTAAAATGGCAGATTTTGTTGCTTGCCATATTCCTTCTTATGTTGATAAATATGACATGGTTGAAGAAATTAAGCCAGGTGGCTCGTTCCTTCTTAACTGCGAGTGGGGCGTAGATGAGCTTGACAAAAAGCTTCCTGCTTCTATGAGGCGTTATATTGCAAATAACGATATTAAATTCTACACTATAGATGCAACAAAAATTGCTAGAGAATTAGGTCTTGGCAATCGTACAAACACAACACTTCAAGCAGCATTCTTTAAGCTTGCAGAGGTTATTCCTATTGAAGAAGCTGTTAAGTACATGAAGGATGCAATCTTGGAGTCTTATGGAAATAAAGGCGATGCGGTTATCAACATGAACAATGCAGCGGTTGATGCAGGGCTTGACCAGTTTGTTAAAATTGATGTTCCTGCGGCTTGGAAAACTGTAGAATGTCCTCCTAAACAAGAGCCAAACGTTCCTGCATTTATCAAAGATGTTGCTATGCCTGTTAATGCACTTAAAGGCGATTATCTGCCTGTTTCTGCATTTGCTGGAAGAGAAGACGGAACGTTCCCTCAAGGAACTTCTGAATACGAAAAACGTGGTGTTGCGGTTGACGTACCTGTTTGGATTAAAGAAAACTGTATCCAGTGTAACCAATGCTCGTACGTGTGTCCTCATGCAACTGTTAGGCCTTTCTTAGCAACAGAAGAAGAAACTAAAAACGGCCCTGCTATTTTTGAAACATTAAAAGCAATAGGCAAAGGACTTGAAAATTACAACTACAGAATCCAAGTTGACACGCTTGACTGCTACGGCTGCGGCGTTTGTGTTCAAACTTGTCCTGCTAAAGAAAAAGCTTTAGTTATGGAGCCTATCGAAACTCAATACAACCAAATGGAAAATTGGGAATATTGCTTAAATCTTTCTAAGAAAGAAAACCCATTAGACCCAACAACAGTTAAAGGTAGCCAGTTTGAACAACCACTTCTAGAGTTCTCTGGTGCATGTGCTGGTTGCGGTGAAACACCTTACACAAAACTTATCACTCAATTATTTGGCGATAGAATGTATATTGCAAACGCAACAGGTTGTTCTTCAATCTGGGGTGGTTCTGCTCCTTCAATGCCTTATACTAAAAACGAAAAAGGCCACGGCCCTGTTTGGGCAAACTCGTTATTTGAAGATAATGCAGAATACGGCTTAGGTATGTTCTTAGGCGTTGAAAAAATCCGCGAAGGTTTAAAAATGAAGCTCGAGCGTATGCTAGAAATTACGGATAGAGCAGAAATTAAGCCTCTTATCAACGAATATATTGTTACTATGAAAGACGGCAAGAAAAACAGAAAAGCTACAGATGATTTAGTTGCCTCTTTAAAAGAATGTTCAACAGTTTGCCAAGGCGAATGTAAAGACCTTGCTGCACATATTTTAAAGCATGAAGAATATTTATGCAAAAAATCTCAATGGATTTTTGGTGGCGATGGCTGGGCTTACGACATTGGCTACGGCGGTTTAGACCATGTTATAGCTTCTGGCGAAGATGTAAACATCTTAGTTATGGATACTGAAATTTATTCAAACACGGGCGGTCAATCTTCTAAAGCAACACCAACTGGTGCAATTGCTAAATTTGCGGCATCTGGCAAGAAAATTAGAAAGAAAGACCTTGGTATGATGGCTATGAGCTACGGTTATGTATATGTTGCTCAAATCGGTATGGGTGCAAACCAAGCTCAAACAATTAAAGCAATTGTTGAGGCAGAGGCATTCCCTGGCCCATCTGTTGTAATCGCTTACGCTCCTTGCATTAGCCATGGTATTAAAACTGGTATGGGTACAACTCAAAACCAAATTAAAAAAGCTGTTGATGCAGGTTACTGGCACTTATACAGATACAACCCTCTTCTTGCAGATGAAGGCAAAAATCCTTTCATTATGGACTCTAAAGAGCCAACTGCAAGCTTCCAAGAGTTTATCGATGGTGAAGTTAGGTACTCTTCACTTAGAATTGCATTCCCTGAGGAAGCGGATAGATTATTCGCAGCAGCAGCGGAAGATGCTAAAAAACGCTACGAAAGCTATAGAAGACTTGCAGAGCAATAATAAATTATTTCGTGAAAAGCCGTCGTACTTACGTACTTTGGGCTTTTCACGAGCTTTATTTACTGCATGAGCTAATCATCTTCAAAACCTTGCTACGCAAGATTTTGCGGTCGCTGATTATCCTCGCTCAGGCAAAGCCTGACCTGCGGATTAATGTCTGCGACGCTAAAATCTCAGTTTTCGAAGCTTGATTTATGCAAGGCTTGCACAACAATAATAAATATGTTATAATAAGGGGAGTCTTTATGGCTCCCTTTTATGTATCATTAAAAATTGGGGGAAATTATGCAATGAAAAACAAAAAATTGATATATATTGCACTATTTGCAGTAATTTTGGTGCTTATTGCCATCTCTCCAATATTTTCTGTTCAAGAAATTCAAATAATCGGTAATAATAGATTGACAAATAGCGAAATAATTGAGATAATAGAATTTGATACTGGTCAAAATATTTTTACATTAAGTCCGCGAGCTGCAAGAAACAAGCTTAGGCAAAATCCTTACATAGATACTGTAGAAATTACAAGAGATTTTTTTTCGAGAACAGTAGAAGTAAATCTCGTTGAAAGAGTTGTCCGTGGTTATGTAGAGCACGGCACCAATAATTTTTTATACATAGACCGTGAAGGCAGAGTTTTAGAAATACGATCGTATATGACGGAAAGATTGCCTGTTATAATAGGGCTTAGGCCTATTGGTGGCTTTGTTTTGGGCGAGCCGTTAAACGTTGAAAATACCGGTGCTTTTAATATAATGCTTACATTAACAGCACTTTTTGAAAAATACGAAATAGACCAAGACATTGTTCGAGTAGTTTTAACCGATGAGAATGACATAAACTTTTTCTACCACAGAATAAACGTGCGTCTTGGAAATAATCAAGATTTAGACATGAAACTTAGAACTCTTAAAGAAATTCTTCCAACACTTGAAGCTTACAAGCTTATCGGCGGAAGATTGTTCTTAGAAAATATATCGGTTGAACCATTTTTTCAACCAAACACTTAAAGATAAAGCAAAATTTATAAACTTCGGGAGGTAATTGCTTTGATAGATATAGTAGCAAACCAAAATACAAATGCTAAAATAAAAGTTATTGGTGTTGGTGGCGGTGGAAATAACGCTGTAAATAGAATGATTGAAGATAATGTTGAATACATCGATTTTATTGCGGTAAACACAGATTATCAGGTACTTGAAATTAGTAAAGCACCTACAAGAATCCAACTTGGCGAAAAGCTTACTCGTGGGCTTGGTGCAGGCGGCGACCCTATGGTTGGCGAAAAATCTGCACAAGAATCTCACGCAGAAATTGCATCGGCACTATCTGGTGCAGATATGGTATTTATAACAGCCGGAATGGGCGGTGGCACAGGAACAGGTGCTGCACCCGTTATTGCAGAAATTGCAAAAGAACAAGGCGTTCTAACCGTTGGTGTTGTTACAAAGCCTTTCTCGTTTGAAGGCAAGAAAAGAATGGATAATGCCCTTCGCGGTATAGAAGAGCTCAAGAAAAATGTTGATACTTTAATTGTTATCCCTAACCAAAAACTTTTAGAAATTATTGATAAAGATACCTCACTTAAAGAAAGTTTTAAAAAAGCGGACGAAGTTTTAAGACAGGGCGTTGAAGGTATTTCAAGCCTTATTGGTAAACCAGGCATGATTAACTTAGACTTTGCCGATGTTAGAACAACCATGCAAAACAAAGGCGTGGCTCATATGGGTGTTGGCCGTGCTAAGGGCAAAAATAGAGCAGAAGAAGCTGCTAAAATGGCTATAAACAGCCCTCTTTTAGAAACGACTATCAAGGGTGCTAAAAACCTTCTTATTAGCATCGCTGGTGATGATACGCTTTCTTTAAACGATACAAGTATTGCTTCTGACATCATTGGTGCTGATACTTCTATTGATGCTGAAATCATTTTAGGTACTTCTGAAGACCTTAGCCTTAAAGATGAAATTATTGTTACTGTTATCGCAACAGGCATTGCAGACGATATGGACTATGTTGCCCCTGTTATGACAGAATTTAAGCCACAACAATTTATAGAGGTTGAAAAAAATGCCCATCCACCTGCTGTTGGGCAAGATAGGAAACCAGAAAACCAGCCAGTGCAACAACAAACTCCGCAAGGTGCAACACCAGAAAATCAACCGCCTGCTCCAGAGCAAAGGCCGTTTAGAGAAATGAATAATGATAACTCAAGGTTTGTTATCCCTGACTTTTTACAAAAAAGAAAGAAATAATATAATTAAGGGCAACTAAAAGTATTTTGCTTTTAGTTGCCTTTTTAGGAGATTAATAAAATGAAAAAAATGATTTTAACACTGCTGGCTTTGTTACTCTCAATCATAATTCTTAATGCCTGCACTCAATCAACGCTGGTGCTTGAGGAAGCCCCGCCAGACTATAACGAAACTCTTTACGTAGAAGATGCCATTCCGCTACCTCAACTTGCAAGCGACTTTGGTCTTACTATTGTACGATTATTTGAAGAAAATGACCCATTACTTGGAAACATCAATACTATCCACACATTAGACTATAACCAAGTTCAATTGGCTCGTGGCAATGAGCCTTCAGAAGATGGTTGGGGAGTTAGCTTACTCATTCAAGCCGATGTACCTCTTTATAACTTTTCTATCATTGCAGTTGAGCATGATTTTGAAAACGATGAATGGCTTATTATTCCACTTGCTAGTGTTGGCGAAATTGATTTACTAACGCCAAACGAGGGGTATCTAATTTTTAACTACATCGGTGCAGGAACACTATTTCTAAGCGGCGTGACTTTTGAAGACGAAAACGGTAATAGGCATTATTTTACTATGGGAGAAAATCAATCAGGTTCGATTGAACCTAATATTTGGGATCCTGATGTTATTGATTTATTTGAAGATGGCGAACTTCAAATTACAATAGTAACCGATGGCCGTGGTACACACTACTTCACTGTAACTTTAGATGAAAATGGCCAATTTGACCCTGATGCTTGGATTCGTACAACTCGCACACCGGGGCATTACTTCCTTGTTATTCCATTTCAATATTTAGGAGGTTGATAAAATGAATATAACACAAAGAAGATATAATCTTTTAGTTGATTACCCTAAAGTTTATAATTTTTTAGCTGAAACTTATGATTTAAAAACTCTTAATAGCTTCTTAATTCCACCGTTTTTTGAAAATAAGCACCATCATTGGATATTTGATTATATTCGTGCACATCGTATGGGCATTTGGGAACATGATGGTAATATTGTTGCCATTGTTGCCTATGAATTTAAACCAGATAGTGCACATCTTCATACAAAACCAGAATATAGCTTTTTACTACCCGAAATGCTTGAATGGGCAGAAAAAGAATTATATTCGTTGAAAGATGGTGTTAAAACTCTTAGTGTATGTATAACCGATAAAGAAATTGAAAAACAGCAACTTCTTAAAAATAATGGCTATACTCTTGGAGAATTTAAGCCTATACACAAATTTCAATACGAAAACAATTTCAAAAGCCCTAAACTCCCTGATGGTTTTAAAATCATAAACGGCAACGAAATGGATTTAAACAAGCTAATTAACTGTTTTTGGGTAGCTTTTGGGCGTGATGGTGAGCCGCCTTCTGATTATATCGATGGCAATATAAGAATGTGGAGTGCTCCTAACTTCGATAAATCTCTACTTAGCATTGCAGCCCATGAAAATGGCGATTATGCCTGTGCCACTGCCTTTTGGTTTGATAAGAAAAACAAATATGCCTATTTAGAGCCTCTCGCAACTGTGCCAAAATATCGCAAAATGGGCCTCGCATCTGCTGTAATTAACGATAATATAGAAAAAACAAGACTTTCAGGTGCTAAATACTGCTTAGTTTTTGGTGCATCTGATGCAGTTTCATTCTATGAAAAAATCGGGTTTGAAGCAATTTGTAATAAAGAAGTTTGGTCGAAACTACTATAATGTATAATATTTCAAAAAAAGTCCACCCTATGTTTAGTAAATATAGGGAGGACTTTTTTATGAATAAAAAAACAATATGTTTGAAAGGGAGCTCATTTAGGACAATAAAATCAAATTTAGCTAAATGTTTTTTTCGAAGAAAAAACATAAGCGTAAAATTTGGTTTTTTGTTACAAAAAGCGACCGTATTAATGCTAGCTCTTGCTATGCTTTTTGGACTCACACAAAATTACGCTTTTTCGCAAGAAGCCAATAGTGCTAATTCTTTTAACATAAACGCAAAAGCTGCTATTTTGATGGAGCCTGAAACAGGTAAGGTTATTGTAGAACATAATGCCGATGAGCAATTGCCACCCGCATCTGTTACAAAAGTTATGACAATGCTTTTAATCTACGAAGCGATTGCACAAGGCAAAATTAAATGGGACGACATGGTAACAACATCTGAACATGCTGCAAACATGGGCGGTTCTCAAATATTTTTAGAACCCGGTGAAATGCAAACTGTTCGCGATTTAACTAAAAGTATTGTTGTGTCTTCTGCGAACGATGCCTCAGTTGCAATGGCAGAATTTATCGCTGGTAGTGAAGAAGGTTTTGTTCAGAAAATGAACGAAAAAGCCAAAGAGCTTGGCATGAAAAATACAAATTTCATGAACGCATCTGGGCTTGATACCGAAGGCCATGTTACAAGTGCAAGAGATATTGCAATAATGTCAAGAGAGCTTATCACAAAACACCCCGAAGTATTTGAGTTCACAACAATCTGGATGGACACAATTATACACAGAACCGCAAGAGGCGAATCCGAGTTTGGACTTTCTAACACAAACCGCTTACTAAGAACATATAGGGGGGCAACAGGACTTAAAACTGGCTCTACAAGCCAGGCACTATTTTGTATTTCTGCAACAGCCGAGCGTGATGGGCTACAACTTATAGCAGTTATATTAGGTGCACCCGATTCGGTTACACGCTTTGGCGAAGCAAAAAAATTATTAGATTATGGCTTTGCAAACTACCGAATAGAAAAAGGCTACGAAGCTGGCACTGAAAAAGGTGAAGTTGCTGTAAATAAAGGCCAAGCTGAATCTGTTCGTGTTGTAGTACAAGAAGAAATAAGTGTGATTATGCCTAAAGGTAACAATGTTGCTCTTGAAAGCAGAGTCGAACTTTTAGATTCGCTTGATGCACCTGTTGCTGCGGGAACCAAAGCAGGCGAAGTTATTTACACTGCCGAGGGCAAGGAAGTGGGACGATCTTCTCTTGTTACCGCAGAAAACATTGAACGTATTTCGCTTGACAGAATGATTGTAAGGCTTTTAAACAGATGGTTTAAATAAATTAAAGGTTCTATCATCAACAAGCCAATAAACCTGTAACGAAACAAAAAATACAGATTCGCCGTCATATCGTGCTAAACTTGATTCAGTACGATATGACGAACAGAAAAATTTGCTGATGTCGTTGAGCTTCCAATTGTTATTGTGAGGGGTTCAAGCATTACAAAAATAACACATGCCGCACCTGAAGCAATCCAGTGCTAGAAATATACATTGCAAAAGCTGTAATAACAAGACAGTTCTCAACACAATAAATATATTCACCTAATAATATAGTATAATCACCTCGTTTTTTGGTAATACTTTCAGAAAATGAGGTGATTTTTATGAAATCTATACGGCTTTTAGCTTTATTAGGTGTATGTGTTGCTATTTTAGTTGGTGTCGCAAGACTTAGTTATAATAGATTTAGAGAATTTCCAGATGAAGAAATTTTACTTGATTCAGAAGAATTTGTAGACGAAACAGAGTTTGTATACGCCTCTATCTTACCAATTTCTACGGTAGAAGAGGTTGAGATTTTGGCATCTGTTGGGGCAGAAATTATCTACCAATATATAAATTTAGAAGATATGAGTGTTGAAATTGTTCGAGATACCCTGCCAAACTTTATGGCTGGTAAAACACACGAAGAAGTCGCTTCTGTGTTTTCTTCTTGGGATATTGTTAGTTTTGAGTCTTCTGAAATTATTCTGCGTAAAGAAATTTCTACAATACGCACAGAAAGCTATATTGTTGGTGTTTTGGGCGGACATATCGCAATTTTTCATGGTAACTCAATAAATGGAAACAATCTTCGGGAAGTAACCAGCATTGCTATTAGTGCACTGCCTCAAGAAGACAGGGAAAGATTGTTAAGGGGCATCCACGTTAGCGGAGAAGTTGAGCTTTTACGGTTGTTGGAGGATTTTAGTAGCTAATGCGGTAATGCAAAAGCGGATACTTTTTAGGTATCCGCTTTCTTGTATTCTAATTACCTATTTTTTCTATCTTTGAATTTGAAATTAAGTACACATCACCAAAAGCTGTAACTCTATCGCCATTTGTACGAATAAAGCTTTCAGGACTTGTGGCATATATATCAATTTCTTGTGATAATGTTAACATGTCATTTTTAACCAATTCGTCCATATCTAGCAAAAAATATGGAACATAACAAAAATTGTTTAACTTAAGTCCTTCATAAATAGTTGTTTCATCTGCCTCATAACGAGGGCTTTTTGCAGCAACCCATTTTGAAGCCATGTTTTTAGCACCTGCACTAAAACCCATAATAACATTTGCATTGCTCTCTTTAATAGGTGCAGCCAATTCGTATTCAGCAAAAAAATCGGCTTGTGGCTTTGTATCACCTCCAAGAATTAAAAGTACAGAGGCTTCCTTAATAAGCCTATGCCCTTCTTCTTTTGTTTTTTCGTCGTCTACCAGATGATATTCATCAAAAACAATTCTGCTGGGATTAAGCCAACTTTCTTTAACAAAATCAATAAGCTCCGCTCCACCCCAACATCCCCAAACCAAAACAAGCGATTTTCTATCCGTAATATCATTACATAAAGATTTCAAATAATTTGCAGGCAAAGCCTCAGCGAACCAACCAGAATAATAATGAATTTTCATAATGTTTATTCCTCCTAAAATAGTTTTCAGCAATAAAAGCATTATATCATATAAAAAACATTTGAGCAAATAAATTATACCTTTAACACAACATTTTCACACAAAATACTTGATAGTTTAATATTTTTCTTTGATATGTTTTCTGCAATTTTTATATGATTTTTCCCGTTTAACCGTCTAAAGTCCCTATTTGTGGTATACATATACATAAAAAATTCGTCCGCTTTAAATTTTTGCTCCTCTACTCTAACTGTAATATTATTGATAAAAATCATGTCTTGCCTTTTTACAAAAAGTTCCCGAAATTTTTCATAATTACCCGACAAGTCAATAAAAATAGCATCTTTTTTGTAGTAATACGCACTTTTATAAGAGCTTGATGTATCAATAATAATATCGGCCGATTTAATAACTTCTTTTCCATCTGAAAAAACTTGAAGATTTAGCCCACAGTCATTAAAGATTTCACTTTGGATACTTTTAAAATATTCGTAACTATTCTTATCTTTTGCAAGAACTGAAAGAAAATTCACATTCGAATAAATCATATCTACGCAACAAGCAGATACTTCTAAATCGTCTGCAATCAAAATAATTTCGGCAGTTTTAAGATCCTTTTTAACTATTTTAAGGCCTTTTTCTATAATTTCCATCAAAAAATATGGTAAAATGTATTCCTTTCTAGCAACTATAATGCCCTCTCTAGCAACGTGAGAAAACTCCCTCGGAATTATCGCCGTTCTAACATCTAAATCGTACAGACTTATAAGGGTTCTATCCAGAAGATCCTCAGCTAAGCCAATACTCCTGTAGGCAAAATCTTTTTCTATGGGAAGGCTTACATAATACCCCTCTGCATCCAATAAATTTGTAGGTATTAAAACAAACGGGTTAAATTTTTTTATGTATCCATCAAAAATTTTTTCAGACATCTTTTTTATAAGCCCTCTTTTAACATTAATTTCTTCTTTATTTTTAATAAAATCTATAATAGCAAACTTAGAAGCCATAAAAAACACCTCTCTCATACTATAATAGGTATGAAAAAAGTGCCTCTTCTATGTCTTTATAAGTTTTTGCTTTGTTAACTGAAAGCCTTGCATCTGTAGCATTTTTAAGCCCTTTTATATAAAACCCAATATGTTTTCGCATTTCACGAACAGCCATGTACTCACCTTTTTTTTCGATAAGCATGGTTGTGTGCCTTAAAATCATTTTTATTTTTTCGTCTAAAGTTGGCTCTTGTAAAATTTCACCTGTTTCCAAAAAGTGTGAAACACGCTTAAAAACCCATGGATTCCCACAAGCTCCACGCCCAATCATAATCGCATCAACCCCAGTATAATCAAGCATTTTTTTAGCTGAAATAGGGCAAACAACATCGCCATTTCCGGTTACATGAATTTTTACGTTTTCTTTAACTTCTTTTATTATATCCCAATCGGCAAGTCCGCTATAAAATTGCTCTCTAGTTCTGCCGTGAACGATAACGCCACAAGCACCAGCTTCTTCTGCCATTTTAGCCACTAAAACCGCATTAACATTGCCTTCATCGAACCCTTTTCTAATCTTAACAGTAACAGGCTTTTTTACCTTCTTTACAACAGCATCAACGATTTTTTTGACCAATTCAGGATTTTTCATAAGTGCCGAGCCATCGCCATTTTTAACAATTTTATTAGCAGGGCAACCCATGTTGATATTAACCATATCAAAAGGGTATTCTTCCGCAATTTTTTTCGCCATATCTGCCATAATCAAAGGGTCTGAGCCAAAAATTTGAACAGCAGTAGGCCACTCATCTTCAGTTGTTTCTAAAAGTTCTTTTGTATTGTCATTATTGTAAAAAAGCCCCTTTGCACTAATCATCTCAGTAAAAACAAGCCCTGCACCCTGCTCTTTGCAAAGCCTCCTAAATGTTAAATCCGAAAAGCCTGCCATTGGCGCAAAAAACACATTGTTATCAAATTTAAATGTACCCATACAAACCCCTAACCGAAACCTCGCCAGATGATATTTTTTCTACCATCCCATCTTCTGCTTTTACAATAAGCTCGCCACTTGGCGAAATATCCACCGCAATGCCTTTAACTTCCCTACTTGAATACAAAACCACAACATCTCTGCCAATATTTACACAAAGACTTTTATATTCTGCTATAAATTGTGAGATTCCTTGCTTTTTAAAAATCTTGTACATATCATCAAACTCGGTAATAATTTTTTCTATAATTTCTGTTCGACTATATTTTTTGCCTGTTTCCAAAAACAAAGATGTGGCTTTTTCTCTAAGATCTTCTTGAAAACTTTCATTATTCACATTTATGCCAATGCCTACAATTAAGCTGTTTCCATCAACACTTTCAGTAAGAATTCCGCAAACTTTTTTGTTTCCTATAATAACGTCGTTAGGCCACTTTATTTTTGAATTTTCTACAACTCTTGAAACCGCAATTCCAGCTAGAAGAGTTATTTGTGAGGCCAAATAAAGTTCTAAATCAGGCTTTAAAATAATACTCATAGCAATATTTGAGCTTGAATCACTCCAAGCCCTGCCCATTCTTCCACG
>WQZK01000032.1 GCA_009780765.1 Defluviitaleaceae bacterium | reverse complement strand
TCGGTTTACTCTTTTGCTTCACCACATAAAAATGCAGGTGTTTTCTCTATTTATGCGGCTATAAATAAGAGTCATTACGAGCGATATATAGAATCCGTTATCGCAGAAATCAAAAAATTAAAGACTGACAGAATAACCGAAGAACAATTAAAAAATGTTAAAGAGCAAATTAAATCTAGCTATCTTTTAAGCCGTGAAAGTACATCGAGCCGTATGAATTTTATAGGTCGTTCAGAAATTGTGCTTGGTAAGATTAGAACGGAGGAAGAGGTAGTAAATCTTATAGATGCGGTTACTATTGATGGGATGTATAATCTTATTGATACAATTTTTAATATAGACAACATGAGTATTTCTGCAGTTGGTGATATTTCGGGGGTAGATTTTAATGCTTTGTAAATTTTATATATCAAGAACTAAAGATGCGAAAGACTTACCGCTGCCGAAGTATATGACAAAAGGTGCGGCAGGGCTTGATTTGTACGCTAATATTTTAGAAGGTGTTGTTATTAAACCATCTGAATCTAGGTTAATCCCCGCAGGTATAAAAATCTCTATTCCACAAGGTTTTGAGGCACAAATTAGGCCAAGAAGTGGGCTGGCACTCAAGAACTCTGTAACTATGCTTAACGGAGTTGGCACGATTGATGCGGATTATCGTGGTGAAATTGGCGTAATTTTAATAAATCACGGAAAAGAAGGTTTTATTGTTAAGCGTGGTGAAAGAATTGCACAGATGGTTATAAACAAGGTAGAAGTTGTTGATTTTGTTGAAATAGATGAAGATAGACTTGATGAAACTGAAAGAGGTACAGGCGGTTTTGGACATACAGGGGTGTGAAAGAAATGACAAATAGCACAACATACAGAAGCAATGATAATAAAATGGCTCTATTTTGGATGGGTCTTCTTTTAATACTTTTACTTAGAAGTTTTTACTTTGGAATAACATACTTTAATTATCTTGACGACTATAACACTTATGGCATCTTTTTTAGGCGAAATGCTAACATATTTAACGACATTGTTAGATGGTATGGACTTTATACGTTTAGGCCGATTGCATTTTTGTCAGATGCTTATATAACACAATGGTTTTGGCCTGTTATGTGGCTTGTACTTTTATTTTACACGGTTATGCACTTTTTTACGGTTTATATTTTTCATTGGATATTAAAAAAATCTAGCGTTAGATTTGGTATTTTTGGTATTATAATAGCAACGCTTACGCCGATTCTTATTGAAGCAGTATATTGGATTGGAGCTTCTACAAGGCTTGTTCCGGGGATGTTTTTTTCTATATTGTCAGTATTTTTCTTAATGAAATACCTGCTAAGCACAGAAAGCATTTTTGTAAAAGGTGTAGGAAGAATTCACTTGATACTTTATTTTGTGTTTAACATAATTTCTACAGGCTTTTATGAGCAAATTATAGTGTTTAACTTTGCGTTTACTTTGCTTATTATTATGCTAAATTATAGCTTTTTAAGACGGCGTAGAAAACTTATAATATCTGTTCCGTTTATAAGCACTATTGCAATAGGTTTATTTTATATTATTTTTTGGAACCGTGGAAAGGTTTCAACTCGCGGTACAATTGCCTCATCAATGGGAAGTCATTTTGTAAATACGACTAGAGGTGTTGTAAACCTTTTAACAAGAAGGCAATATGTGGCAACTAGAGATAGTTTAGTAGGCTTTATTTTCATGGATATAAACATAATTCAGATATTTATATTACTTTTGGTAATAGCATTTACTATTTGGCTTTTTGTGGGGTTTGTTAAGAAAAGTTCGTCGCTTTTATATCGTGAAGAAAATAAGTTTACTGTAAGGCTTATAATGGGTATTTTGTTAACAATTTTGCCATTTGCACCGTTTTACGTGCTTCAAAACAATCATTTGTCGTTTAGGCTCATTTACCCGTCGATATTTGGTATTGCTATTGTTTTTGATACAATTTTAGATTTAATCTCTAATATAAAAATATCAAGGCTTAGTTTTTACTTTGTAAAACCCGCGGCTGCATTATTAATAA
Organism: Defluviitaleaceae bacterium; assembly: GCA_009780765.1. Classification (GTDB taxonomy): domain Bacteria; phylum Bacillota; class Clostridia; order Lachnospirales; family UBA5962; genus WQZK01. The sequence continues at coordinate 10,495 of WQZK01000032.1, read as the reverse complement.
TACCACTTTTTATGGCTAATGTTGGGTTATTAAACGATTACAGGCTAATAGAAAAAACTGACATTACAATAGCTACAAACTTTTTAGACGCATTTAGAGAAACAGGTGCAAGTGATGAGGCACAGATATTCTTATTTGATTCTCAAATTTTATACACTGAAACGGCAACAAACCACCTTGAAAACGTTTCGAGCAGTGATTGGGCGATGCTTGGCATAGTAAACTCTACATCAAGAGATTATTATTTTGCAAGAATATTACCGGTTAGAGAAGATGAAACATGGATACACCAAGATATGTTTGAAAACGAAGTAGTATATCTTGGCATAAATGAAGACTTAGAAGTTTTTGAACTAACTCGCAGAAATAATATTTTGTTTAGAAATGAAGCAGAATGGGGTAGGCTAGAGCAAATAAATGACGATTTTTACATGTTTACGCTTAGTTCTAGGCGTTAATTTGTGAAGTAATAGAATCGAAAATCATTGTTGCAGATTTTAAGTTTGTTGCGATAGGCACATTATAAACATCGCACAGTCTTAAAAGTGCATTTACATCAGGTTCATGAGGTTGAGGGGTTAATGGGTCTCTAAAAAATACAATGAGATCCATTTGCCCCTCTGAAACCTTTGCTCCTATCTGTTGGTCGCCCCCTAGTGGGCCTGAATTAAACTTTGTAATTGAAAGATTTGTTGCCTCTTCAATTTTTGTACCTGTTGTACCAGTTGCGTACAAATTATGATTTTTAAGTATGTGTAAATATTTTTTTGCAAATTCTATTATATTATTTTTCTTTTTATCATGTGCTATAAGAGCTATATTCATGTTTTACCTCCTTAAATTAATATAAGGATAACACATTATAAAATAATTTACAAGTCTATAGTAGATTTATCTAAATGGTTGATAATGGTGGCAGTTGCTCTCATTAGAAAAGCTTACAAGTTGTATGAGTGTTGGCATAGTGTTTAGCGAGCATTTGCCGTTTTTTTGATGTATGCAGTTGTTTGTGCAGTTTATGTCCATAATTTTATTCCTCCGTTAAGTTTAGTATGCCCTTCATTTTTTCAATAATTTACCCTCAAGTTACAATATAATACTATTTTTGTTACAATTCTATTTCAAATATATTAATTTTAGTAAAAATGTCGAAAAATCTGTTATAATGGTCTTTAAGTATTTTATTAAGGAGTGTTTTAACGGATATGAAAAAATTAAAATATATAAAGAAAATTATGGCAATTGCGGGGTTATCCCTTTTTATGGGTACCGCTAATGTAGTATCGGCAAATACAAACAATCCTATTAGTCTAATAGTTGATGGGCAAATAATTGTAAATATGGATGCCCCACCTGTTATACTTAACGACTTTACATATGTTTCAGCAAGAGCTGTTTTCGAGGCTGCTGGTGCAGCTGTTTTTTGGGATGAAGCGACAACACAAGTCACAGTGGTTACTGAAACTGACACGGTAGTTCTTACAATTGATGATATTATCGCATTTGTTAACGATTTACCTGTACATATGCCAGAACCGCCAAGAATGATAAATGGAAGAACTATGATTCCAGCTAGGTTTACGGCTGAGGCACTAGGCTTTGAAGTTGATTGGGATGAAGCTCAAAGAGTTGTAACTATAGATACTGAACATAACAGCACTAGCAGCAATAATACTAATGTTACTAATAACAACAGTAATGATTTACCGATTATAGACGACTACGACCACTCGGGTGAAGATACCTTAGATATAGATGGATTTTACACAAATGGTGCTTTAGCAAGAGATGTTTCGACTCAAAACATATCAAGTGCAAACCATCCTGAAACAAGAATAACAGCTTTGCAAGCACCAGCGGGTGGAAACATTGTAATTTCTGCATCTTCTGAAATAAGTAGGATTGAAACGTTTTTACTTGCTGATAATAGGCTTGTGATAGATATTTATAACGCCGAGCTAAACATGAATCAGCACGAATTTTGGGTACATAGCTCTACAGTTGGAAGGATTAGAATTGCACAAAATCAAATGGTTCCAGAAAAGATTACAAGAGTTGTGGTCGAGCTTGTAGGTGCGGTTGAATTTGCTGTAAACCTTTCAAGCGATAGAAGAACATTGTCGATAGACTTTGAAAAGAACGAAATTATTGATATTTCATTTGATACAAATAACTTGGCAGATTATGTAACAATAACAGGTACATCGCAGCCTAATATTACCATTTTTCCTATTAATAGCCTTAGCGTAATTCTTATTGATATGCCTCACACTGATGTTGGCGGGTTTACAAATCAGCTTGTTTCAGGCAATTTTGCAAGCCGTATCTTTACTGAAAGGTTAGATGCTAATACATCACGTGTAACAATTGTTGTTAGGGAGATGCCTTCACATAGCATTACGCGTTCTGGAAATAGCGTTACAATTAGGCTTTCTACCCCAACATATGAAAATATAAGCTTTAACGATAGCAGAGGCGAAATTGTGATACCAAGAAGCACGGGGCTTTCTGTATCTAGTATTAGAACAGAGGATAGATATTATAATCTTCAATATGTAATATCACTTGGCGGAAACTTTTCAGATGTGCTTGGTTTTGGTGAAAACATCATTAATCATGGCGGAGTAAACTCGGTAGTAATAAATACAATTGCCAACAACACAACAATAACAATAAACACAAGCCGTATTTTGGCGTTTAATATTAGAGAAGATGCTGAAAATATTTATATAACACCGGTTTTACCGAGAGAAAAACACTCAAGAATTGTTATTTTAGACCCAGGGCATGGCGGAGCAGACCCGGGAACTCGTGGACATGGGCTTATAGAAAAAGAAGTTGTTTTGGATATATCTAACAGAGTGTTGGCACTTTTAGATGCAAGCTACCACATAACAGGAATTAAAGGTTACGCAACAAGAGTAGATGATTCTACTGTAAACTTGTTCGATCGTGCACCGTTTGCAAACGAGCTTGGCGATTTGTTTGTATCTATTCACTTAAATGCAAGCGAAACAAATCCTAATGCTAATGGTACTGAAACATATTTTTACTCGAATATATCTGATGCAGCTTCTGGAATAACAAGAAGAGCATTGGCGGAGATATTTCATAGGAATATGCTTGGAGCCCTTAGACTTAACGATAGAGGTGTTAGAGAAGCTAGATTTGTTGTTTTAAGAGATACAACTATTCCTTCAGTTTTCTTAGAAATTGCATTTTTAACTAACCAAGGCGATGCCCAAAGATTTCATAGTTCTGATTTTAGGCAACAAGCAGCAGTAGCTATATACGAGAGTATTTTAGAAACATTTAGTGTTTATACGCCAAGGAGATAACATTTTTTCATAGGGGTCAATACCTGCTTATTTTACATATAATACTGTAGATAATAAGCAAGGAATGATAAAGATGCACATAGATTATACAAGGGTAGACCATGGAAACCAGCCATTTGTTGTGGATATAAATCAAGCAACAATTAATAACGAAACTTTTAGAACAGCTCTTTGGACAGGTGAACATTTACAGCTTACTGTAATGAGTATTATGCCTGGTGAAACTATCGGGCTTGAAATTCATCCTCATGTAGACCAATTCTTGCGGATAGAACAAGGGCAGGGTATTGTTATGATGGGAGAAGAGAGGAATCGCTTAACTTTTGCCCAGCACGTTTCTGAAGATTTTGCGATAATAATACCAGCAGGAACTTGGCACGATGTAATTAATACAGGCGATTTAGAGCTTAAGCTATATTCAGTATACGCACCGCCAAATCATCCTCATGGCACGGTTCACCAAACAAAAGAAATTGCAGAACTGCTTGAACATGATTAAAGTAAATTAACTTTAAGACAAATTAAAAGCCCCATAATCTAAGGTGTACAAAACCTTAGGCTTATGGGGTTTTACGTTTCAAATTAACTGCTATACTGTTTTCCAACGTTTTAAAGTAGGGAGTCCTGCGTTGCATTGCTCTTTAGCATCTTCTGGTGAAAAACCAAAATCGTTAACCATAACAGCAGCAACTGTTTCAATCATTTCTTCAAGCGTGATATTTGGGTTTGTGAACACGCCATTGTCATAACATTGTTTACAATAATCTTCGCTTTTGCTTCCGTCTGCCTCAGTTCCAGGTCCATACATTTCGTCAAATTCACCCATAGGTGCACCGCAGCTCTCACACATTTTTTCTTGCATAGTAATCTCTCCTTCATAATGTTATAATTTGCTTACGTATATATCATAACATACATAAGGTGACAACAGCACGTCACGTTTAAAATGAATATTTATTTTTTATTTTTTCGATGTGAACAAGCATTTCATCACGAATGTATTGTGGCTCCAACACTTCAACCATAACACCATATGAAAGGATATAATCATATATCCACCTGCCGTGATTCATACGTAACGTGAATGACCCATCTTTGTTGACTGTTATATCACTTTCAGCAAACTCATCATAAATCCGATATTTTGCACGTGCTGAAACAAAAAGTTTAACATCAACAAAGCAAGGTACCGATGAGTCTTTTGCTGGCTCGGTTTCGGGAGTTTCATAATCGCCACTATTAAACGGTTTAGCTAAAACCACTATGTTATTTAAGCGAGTAAACTTGAATATTCTATAGTCATTTTCAGTCAGACAGAACGATTTTAAGTACCATATTTTTGATTTGAAAGATAATTTAAGCGGATATACTTCATGCCCCTTAAATTCGCCATATGGATTTAAATAATCAAACGACACAGCAAGCTCATTAAGTATAGCATTTTTTAGCATTTCAAATTTTGTGCTGTCTTTTTCACTATGCCCCCAACGCGAAAAATCAACCTCAATCCATTCTTTGCTTGGATTATCAAAGAGGCTTCGTAACCTGCCAAGCACTTGGTCAGTTTCAATTAGCCCTGTTGCAGTCATGCTTTGCAAAGAAAACAAAATTTGTTTCTGCTCCTCTTTTGAAACAAAGGCTTTGTTTAGTACAAAATTATCCTGAATAAATATTCCGCCGCCTTTGCCTTGTGTTGTATATATCGGTATTCCTGCTGTTGTTAGTGTATCTATATCACGCAAGATTGTTCGCCTAGAAACTTCAAAATGGGCAGCTAATTCGTTTGCTGTTATTTGTTTTTTGTGCATCAAAAGGTATACTATCTCAAAAAGTCGGTTAATTTGCATAAGGTACTCCTAACCTTTTTTAACATCAACAACAAAATCATCCTTCTTAAAGTCGATTTTAACTTTGCTACCTTCTTTAACAGTACCATCAAGAATACTTTCAGCAACCAAATCTTCTATTTTAGATTGAATTGCACGCCTTAAAGGTCTTGCACCGTAATCTGGGTCAAAACCTGCCTTAGAAATCTCTTCAAGAGCGATTTTTGTAACAGTAAGCTCAATATTCATATTTTCTAAAACTCGCTTAGATAGCTCTTTAAGCATGATTTTTGCAATAGCTTGAATTTCTTCTTGGTTAAGCGGATGGAAAACAACCATATCATCTATTCTGTTTAAAAATTCTGGCCTAAAAATCTTTTTAACTTCGTCTAAAACAGATTTTTTCATTGTTTCATAATCTTTTTGTGCATCATTTTCAGAAACAAATCCTAATCTTTTAGGGTTGATAATATTTCTTGCACCTGCGTTACTCGTCATGATTATAACTGTATTTTTAAAGTCAATTTTTCTGCCATGGCTATCTGTGATATGCCCATCATCTAAAACTTGTAGCAGGATATTAAATACATCTGGATGAGCCTTTTCAATTTCATCAAAAAGCACAACCGAATAAGGTTTTCTTCTAATTTTTTCGCTTAGTTGGCCGCCATCATCAAAGCCAACGTACCCAGGAGGTGAGCCAATTAATTTAGAAACCGTGTGCTTTTCCATATATTCAGACATATCAACACGAATTATTGCATTTTCATCACCAAAAATAACCTCAGCAAGAGCCTTTGAAAGCTCGGTTTTGCCAACACCAGTTGGCCCTAAAAATAAGAACGAGCCAACAGGGCGTTTAGGGTCTTTAAGTCCAACTCTTCCACGTCTTACAGCTTGTGAAACTGCTTTAACGGCTAATGCTTGACCAATAATTCTCTCATGTAATATTTTTTCCATGTTAAGTAGTCGCTTACTTTCGGATTGTTTTAATTTGTTAACAGGGATTTTAGTCCATAAAGAAATAACGCTTGCGATTTCTTCTTCGTCAACCACATGTGCAGAAGTATTGTTTTTCTTTGTCCATTTTAGTTTTTCTTTTTCAAGCTGTTCTTTAATTTCACGCTGGCGTTCTTTAATTTCCCCCGCTTTTTCAAATTCTTCGGTTTTAATTGCCGAAACTTTTTCAGTTTCCAAAGAATCAAATTCCTCTTCTAAAGTTTTAATAACTTTAGGCGGAACATAGGTTTTAAGCTTAACTTTAGAAGCTGCTTCGTCTACTAAATCTATGGCTTTATCAGGCAAAAACCTATCTGTGATATATCTTGCAGAAAGCTTAGCAGCGGCTTCAATCGCGTCATCAGTTATTTTAACGCCGTGATGTGCCTCATATCTATCACGAAGGCCCTTAAGCATGGCAATGGTTTCCTCTTCTGTTGGTTCATCAACTTTAACGGGCTGAAACCTTCTTTCAAAAGCTGCATCTTTTTCGATATGTTTTCTATATTCGTTTAAAGTTGTTGCACCAATAACCTGAATTTCGCCTCTTGCAAGCGATGGCTTTAGTATGTTAGAAGCGTCAATCGAGCCTTCAGCAGCTCCAGCTCCGATTATAGTGTGAAGCTCGTCGATAAATAAAATTATATTGCCAGCTGCTTTAACTTCTGCAAGAGAACGTTTAATACGCTCTTCAAATTCGCCTCTATACTTGCTGCCCGCAACCATAGAAGAAATATCTAAGGCTACAACTCGCTTATCTTTAAGTATTTGCGGAATATCTCCGGAAACAATCTTTTGCGAAAGCCCCTCGATTATTGCAGTTTTGCCAACTCCGGGCTCACCAATTAAAACAGGATTATTTTTTGTTCTTCTTGAAAGTATTTGAATAATACGCTCAATTTCTGTTTCGCGGCCAACTATGGGGTCGAACTTGTTTTCTTTGGCATCTTTTGTGTAGTCTTTGCTAAACTGGTCTAAAATAGGTGTTTGGCTGGCAGAGTTTTGTGTTTGTGGCTTTACCATTGGTGCATCACCCGAAGAGTCTGCCCCTTCGCCAAGCATCCCCATAATATCATCATATAAATTTTGGCCGTTCACACCAAGTTCTTCAAGAATTTTTACTGCAACAGAGTCACCTGCACGTAATAACGCAATTAAAATATGCTCAGTTCCAACATAACCAGTACCCATATTATTTGCTTCCTGAATACTTAAATCAAGTATCCTTTTAGTTTTTGGTGTGAAATCTTGTGGATTGCCTTTAACATCTTTTTTTATGCCTATAAGTTTGCCTATCTGCTCAATAATGTTTACACCTTTTACATTTTGAGATAATAACGCCTTAGAAGCAACGCTATCTTTAACATATGAAAGTGCCAGAAGCAGGTGTTCTGTGCCAACATAATCGTGCGAAATTTCAGCCGCCGCCTTTTTTGCATAATCTATAACTTCTTGTGCCTTTTTTGTAAATTTGGGTTGCATTGTTTTATAAACCTCCATTGTTATATAATTTTTTAAGAAAACATATTTCTTAGGTACTCTGCTCTTAATATATCAATTTTCTCATTTTCAGAAAAGTTTTCGCCATGTATTTTTTGTAAATTTCCAGGTTCAACATTCATCATAATATTATATATGTTTAGATTTGGGCGAGACTCTTTTATAATTTCACAATTAAGCCCTAGCCTAACGGCAGATAGTAGCCCCATGGCTTCCTTAAGAGGCATTATTCTTGCCGTTTTTAATATACCCAAAGACCTATGAATGTTATCTTCCATAACAGCAGGTTGTGAATTTAGCATTTCGCTTAAAACACCGTTTTCGTTCTCTATTATTTTATTTGCGATATTGTCAAGCCCTTCTATAATCTCTTGTTCAGTTTTTCCTAGAGTTACTTGATTAGAAATTTGATAAATACTGCCAAGTGGTTCTGAACCTTCGCCGTAGATGCCCCTAATTGTCATCCCAAGTTTAGCGAGAACAACCATTAAATCTTGAATTTTGCCTGTTTTTTCGAGCATTGGTATATGAACCATGTAAGATGCACGAAGCCCTGTGCCTGTGTTAGATGGGCAGGATGTTAAGTAACCAAAGTCCTTATCAAATGCGTAATCAAGCGTTTCTTCGATAATATTGTCAATTTTATCTGCCAAATCCCAACTTGCCCCAATGTTTTTACCGGGCAGAACTGTTTGTATTCGTAAATGGTCTTCCTCATTTATCATGATATTTATGGATTTATTGGCATTTGCCAAGGTGCCACAAGGTTTTTGGCTTTTTAACATAGCAAAACTTATTTCATGCCTTTCAACCATAGATATTTTTTCGCTTTCAGGTAAGGTGCTCATTTCTATATAGTTAAAATCCTCACAACTGCTTATGTTTTTAAGCGAAGAAGTAATATCTGCTATTAAATTTTTAGAGTCTTCTTGACTCATTTTTGCAGGGAAATAATATTTTGAGAGATTTCTCGCTAGCCTTATCCTGCTTGATATTATTGGTGTTTTATCCGATTTTTCATCTTCATACCAAATTTTTTTCACATTTAAATCTCCTTTGCCTCAAGAGTTTTTATTTTATCACGCAAAGTTGCTGCTTCTTCATATTCTTCACTTTCAACGGCTTTTTTAAGCATTTTTCTCATTTCTTCAAGCTCACGCTGTTTTAAAAGCTCTTCGCCCGATTTTTTAGGAATTTTTCCAGAATGTTTTTGGTTTGATTGTATATTCTTAAAAATTCCAGAAAGTTCCTTAGAAAAATCCAGATAGCACGAAGAACATCCAAGCCGTGCAGTTTTTCTAAAATCATTATACGTCATATTACAATTTGTGCATTTAAGGTTTTGAAGATTTTCTAAGTTTTTACCATTTGGGTTAAAGCTATTTAAAAAACTTTGAAACATATGGTTAAAACCGATGTTTATATGACCTGCTATAGCACACTCATGACATAAATTGTGAATAGTTTTTTGCCCATTTACGCTTTTTTCAAGATAAACTGTGGCAATATTTTTTTTGCATTTTTCACAAATCATAGTAAAACCTCCTTGATTGTTGACTATTTACTATAAATTAATTATAATAGAAAAAGCATGATAAGTAAAGTGGGGCAGAAAAATGATAGTAAATAATGTATTTTTAGAAAAAGTTGCGGTAAATAAATCAAATTACCCAGAAACGAGTCTTATAGAAATAGCTTTTGCTGGTAAATCTAATGTTGGCAAATCTTCTTTGATTAATACCATGATAAACCGTAAAAATTTAGCAAGAAAGAGCCAAAACCCAGGAAAAACGAGAACAATTAATTTTTATAATGTTGAAGAAATGATGTATTTTGTGGATTTGCCCGGCTATGGCTACGCAAAAGCTCCAAAATCGGAAAAAGAAACTTGGGGCAAAATGATAGAAAATTATCTTTTAGAGAGAGAAGAGTTAAAAGCTATAATTTTACTTATAGATATTAGGCACGAGCCAAGTGAGAACGATGTTTTGATGTATAATTGGCTAAAGCATTATAATTATGAAATAATAATCGTAGCAACAAAGCTTGATAAGCTTGGTAAAAATCAGATAGATAAAAATATTTCGGTTATTAGAAAAAAGTTAAACTTAGCGAAAGTAGACACGCTTATTCCATTTTCTTCTGAAACAAAAGCAGGTAGGGAAGAACTGTGGGAAAAGCTGTTGAAATATAATTCTTTTAAAGGAGGGGAAATGTAATGGAAACAAATAAAAAAGAGAAAAGAACTTTTATGCAAGACCTTTTTGGTAATCTGTCATTTATTGTGGGGGTTATCTCTATCGCAACTGATTGGATTATTGGTGTTAACTCAACTGCATCACGTGCTTTAGAAATATCTGCAATAGCGTTTGGTTTAATTGCTTTAGTGAGAAAAGAAACTAAAAGTAAAGCTGTTTTGGGTATTTTAATGGGTCTTATTGGTGTTTTTTTCTGGATATTTATATCGTAGTTACTTAAAACACTATAAAGGGCTGTTGCAAAAAAGCAACAGCCTCTTTTTTATGCCGTATAATATTGTGCTTGTGCATGCCATAGTTCGTGATATTTTCCACCTTCGGTTTCAACCAAATCATCATGCGAGCCACGCTCTATAAGTTTACCTTCATGAAACACAACTATATCGTGGCAAAATCTACAAGAAGATAATCTATGTGATACAAATACGGCGGTTTTTCCGCCAACTATTTCATTCATTTTGCTATACACTTCGTGTTCTGCAATTGGGTCTAGTGCTGCTGTTGGCTCATCTAAAACTACAAATGCTGCGTTTTTGTAAAGTGCACGTGCAAGAGCAATTTTTTGTGCCTCTCC
>WQZK01000031.1 GCA_009780765.1 Defluviitaleaceae bacterium | reverse complement strand
AACAGAGCATGGTCCTGTTAGGTGGCGAAATCTCAGAAATATCTTGGTAGGGCTTGAAACAGCAAGATTTTTTGTTAATGAAAACCGTGAAATTGTTGGTGCAATTATTACAGAAATGGCTACACCCAGTAATCTAAGAGTTGTTTTAGGAACTACAGGATTTACAAGTCTTTTTCATGAAAATGTTTCGATAAGTGCGACAGATAATTTTACAGTATCAAAAAATAGTGGAAATCAAGAGTTTTCGAGAGGTGAAACTATAGACTTTGCAGATTTAGCAATCGGCGAAAGAGCATTTATAGAAACTAGCGAAAACGGCAGAATTTCTATAAATAATATATTAAGAAATAATCGTATTCCAGAATATAGGGGAGCCATTGAAATAAGCCGAACAGAGCAAGGTTTTATTATTGTAAATGAGGTTGATTTAGAAGAGTATCTATATTCAGTTGTGCCTAGTGAAATGCCTGTAAGTTTTGGGCTTGAGGCACTTAAAGCACAGGCAGTTACGGCAAGGAGTTACGCCTATAATCAATTTTTTTCAAACTCATTTCACGCCTTTGGGGCGAATATAGACGATTCGGTTATGAGCCAAGTTTATAATAATGTGCTAGAACATGAACTTTCAACAAGGGCAGTTAGAGAAACGAGGGGAGAAGTTTTAACGTTTAACGGTAATGTTATCAGCACAAATTATTTTTCTACAAGTGCAGGTGTTACTGCTAATAATGGCGAAGTTTGGGCAAATCGTACAACTGGTGTATTTCCTCACGAAAGCCAGCCGTATCTAAGAAGTAAAAGGCTTTACTGGGGAACGGATTATGGCGATTTATCGATAGAAGAAAATGCACGAAATTTCTTAAAAAACTGGGAAATAGAAGCGTATGATAGCGATGTTTCGTGGTTTAGATGGCGGCTTGAAATGACTAGTCAACAAATTTCTAACATAGTAAACCATAATTTAAGAACGAGATATGAGGCAAACCCAATGCTTATAGAAACTATGCAAGCTGATGGGAGCTTTAAATCGCAAGAAATTAGTAGCGTAGGCAGTTTGGTAGATATTGAGGTTTTAAGGCGTGGCCAAGCGGGCAATATAATGTCTTTAAAAATAGTAGGAACAGAAAACACAATTATTGCTCATACCGAATATAATATACGGATGCTGCTTGCACCAAGGCGTGTTGGCGAAGGCGACGATGTGATAATAACAAGGCAGGACGAAAGCCAGCTTGCTAATTTTTCTATGATGCCAAGTGCATATTTTACTATGGAACGTGCAACTGATGGCGAAGGAAATATTTTGTTTGTAAGATTTTTTGGCGGAGGTTTTGGGCATGGAGTTGGAATGAGCCAAAATGCAGCTAGAAACATGGCAGCACAAGGCATGACATATGCCGAAATTTTAAGATTTTTTTACGACCAAACGGAAATAATAAGAATTAATTAAGTTTATTAAAAAAATTTAAATTTATTATTGACTAGAATATAATTTTTGTGTATAATAAATTCTATGGGGTAAAATCCAAAAATAAATGTAGCAACAAATCAACAAAACTCGAAGGGGGGAAAAACCATGTCAGAAATTAAAATCAAAGAGAATGAATCTTTAGACAGCGCTCTTCGTCGTTTTAAGAAAAACTGTGCAAAAGCTGGAATTATGGGTGAAATTCGTAAGAGAGAACATTATGACAAACCCAGTGTAAAGCGTAAAAAGAAATCAGAAGCTGCTAGAAAGCGTAAATATACTTAAATTATAATTGTATATAAATATAAAAGGCATTGTGAGAGCGGTAGCTTAAGCAATGTCTTTTTTTATTTAAGCATTATATCTATTGACTTCTTAGCTTAAAAAAACTAAAATAAAAATAGTACATTATGAATATTAATGTTAAAAGAGTTAATTCCATTTTAGGAGGATTTATTATAATGAGCAAAAAAAGACCATTTATAGAAGGGCTAATTGTTGGCCTTGTTGTTATGTTTTTTATTAATTCTGTTGTGTCGACTGTTGGTAGAAGGGTATCGGGATCTCGAGAGTTTGGGTTTGAAGAAAAAGCTTCAACGATTATACAAATTATAGAAAGATACTATGCTGGTGACTTTGATATGAGGGACCTAGAAGAAGGTATGTTTACAGGGCTTGTTTTCGGGCTTGGGGATAGATATTCAGTTTACATGAGTGCAGATGTTTATAGCGAGTTTATGGAGCGTATACGTGGCGGTGGCGGTGGAGTTGGCATGGGTGCAAGAGTTCAAGCTCATCCTGATGGAATAGGGTTATGGATTATTGAGCCGTTTGAGGGTGCACCAGCTTATGAAGCGGGCATTAGAGGCGGAGATATTGTTACTCATGTTGATGGAATTGATATTTCTGGTTTTGACCAAGAAACGGCTGTAGAAATGATACGTGGAGAAGAGGGAACCCTTGTTGTTCTAACAGTTTTAAGAGGATATGAAACATTTGAAGTAGATATTATAAGAGCTAGATTTGAAATTCCATCAGTTACCCATAGGGTTATGGAAGATAATATTGGTTATATATTCCTTAGAGGGTTTGATAGGGTAACACTCGTGCAGTTTGAAAATGCACTTAACGAACTTGTGGCTGAAGGCGTAGAAGGGCTTATAATAGATGTTAGAAACAACCCAGGCGGACTTTTAGATGTTGTTGCAAATATAGCAGATTTAATTTTGCCAGAAGGCATTATTGTTTATACTGAAACTAGAGATGGAAGCCGCGAAATTTTCCATTCTCGTGGTAATTACGTAAATTTACCGCTTGTTGTTTTGGTGAACGAGCATAGTGCATCTGCATCAGAAGTTTTAGCGGGAGCAGTTAGAGATCACGAGCGTGGAACTATTGTAGGAAATCAAACATTTGGTAAGGGTAGTGTTCAGCGTCCTTTTGAATTAAGTGATAATAGTGCTATTAAATTAACAATTTCAAGATACTATACGCCAAATGGCATTTCTATTCATGGCGAGGGCATCACGCCAGATTATATTGTTTCGCTTGACGAAAGGTTAATGTTTAGAATACAGGCTATTAGTCTTGAAGAAGATACTCAGCTTCAAAAAGCAGTAGAAGTTTTACGTGAAAAAATGTTGAAATAAATATAAATTTGTTGTATACTAGTATATAAAATGAAAATGCAAAACACAAAGGAGTTTTACTATGTTTTTTGGTGCAGATATAGGCATTGATTTAGGAACAGCAACAGTTTTAGTTTATATAAAAGGCCGTGGAATTGTTCTTCAGGAGCCATCTGTTGTTGCTATTGATAAAAATACGAATAAAATACTTGCAGTTGGCGAAGAAGCTAGGAAAATGCTTGGTAGAACGCCCGGAAACATAGTTGCAATAAGGCCTTTAAAAGAGGGTGTTATATCTGATTATGATACAACTGAGAAAATGCTCAAATATTTTATTCAAAAGGCAGTTGGAAAGCCGTTAATTCGAAAACCAAGAATCGCGGTTTGTGTGCCTTCGGCTGTTACTGAGGTTGAAAGACGTGCTGTTTTAGACGCCACCCGCCAAGCAGGTGCTAGGCAGGTTTTTGTTATAGAAGAGCCTATTGCTGCTGCAATTGGTTCTGGCATAAACATTTCCCAGGCAATGGGCAGTATGCTTGTTGATATTGGCGGCGGAACGACCGATGTTGCCGTTATTTCTCTCGGCGGCACTGTTGTAAGTGCATCTATTAAGACTGCCGGAGATAGCTTTGACGAGGCTATTATTAGATATCTAAGAAAAAAACATAATGTACTTATTGGAGAGAGGTCGGCTGAGGAGCTTAAAATAAATATCGGAACGGCTTTTGAGCGAACTATTCCTGTTGAGATGGATGTTAGGGGTAGAAATTTAGTTACAGGCTTACCTAAAACTATAACCGTTAACTCTGATGAAATGATGGAAGCACTTTACGAATGTGTTGAAGCCATTGCGGATACAGTTCATTCAGTGTTTGAAAAAACTCCGCCAGAGCTTGCGGCAGATATAGCCGACAGAGGTATTGTTATGACAGGTGGCGGTGCATTATTATATGGGCTTGATAAGCTTATTCGTTATAAAACGGGCATCAATACAATAATTGCAGAAGATACAGTTTCTTGTGTAGCTTATGGAACTGGTAAGTATATAGAGTATATTACAAGCGGCAAAGGTTCAAAAATTACTAGACAAAGCTTTGATAAAAGCTAAACTTTAAGGAGGCAGATGCAAATGAAAAAATTTTTATTTACTTCAGAATCGGTTACAGAGGGGCATCCAGATAAGATGTGTGATGCGATTTCGGATGCGGTTTTAGATGCAATTTTGGAAAAAGATAAGGAAGCTAGGGTGGCTTGCGAAACTTTAGTAACAACTGGGCTTGTTGTTGTTGCTGGTGAGGTAACAACTAATTGCTATGTTGAAATAGAAAAAGTTGTACGTGAAACTATTAAAGAAATCGGTTACGACAGGGCTAAGTATGGCTTTGATTGTGAAACTTGTGGAGTCTTAATATCTTTAAAAGGGCAATCACCAGACATTGCAGCAGGAGTTGACACCGCTTTAGAAGTTAGAGGAACTGGCGAAGAAGCGGCTACAGGTGCGGGTGACCAGGGCATGATGTTTGGTTATGCTTGCAACCAAACGCCTGATTATATGCCACTTCCGATATATATTTCGCATAAGCTTGCACAAAAACTTGCAGAAGTTAGAAAAAATGGTACGCTCGCATATTTAAGGCCAGATGGGAAAACACAAGTTACAGTTGAATATGCAGATAATAAGCCTGTAAGAATTGATACCATTGTGATAAGCACACAACATGGACCAGATGTTTCTCAAGAACAAATAAGAAAAGATTTGCTAGAACATGTTATAAAATCAGTAGTTTCGGCAGATTTACTTGATGATAATACTAAGTATTTTATTAACCCATCGGGTAGATTTGTTATTGGTGGTCCTCAGGGTGATTGTGGATTAACAGGTAGGAAAATAATTGTTGATACTTATGGCGGATATGCTCCGCATGGTGGCGGTGCTTTTTCTGGGAAAGACCCAACTAAAGTAGACCGTTCGGGTGCATATATGGCAAGATATATTGCTAAAAATATTGTTGCGGCTGGCATTGCTGATGAGTGCGTTATTGAATTATCTTACGCAATTGGGGTTGCTGAGCCTGTTTCAATTCATGTAGATACAAAAGGTACAGGCAAAGTATCTGATGAAAAAATATTAGAACTAATCAGAAATAATTTTGATATGACGCCTGATGGAATAATCAAATATTTCGACTTAAAAAGACCGATTTACAAAAAAACTGCCAGCTATGGCCATTTTGGTAGAAGTGACTTAGATTTACCTTGGGAAAAGCTAGATAGAGTTGAAAAGCTTAAAACGGTATTGGCGTAAAAATTTAAGGAGTAATTATTATGGAATGTTTAATAAATGATTTGCCAATATATTATGAGGAATATGGTAGTGGTAGGCCTATTTTATGCTTACACAGATTTACAGAAGATCATGGATTGATGAAGGGCTGTATTGAGCCATTATTTCGAAATATCGCAGGGTATCGCAGGATATATTTAGATATGCCTGGCATGGGTAAAACTCCCGCAAAAGATTGGATTAAGAATGCTGATATTATGCTAGATACACTCAAAAAGTTTGTTGATAAAGTAATTGGCAATGAGGGTTTTTTACTGATAGGTGCATCATATGGTGCTTATATGTCCCTTGGTATGGCATATGATACAAATATGAAAATTGAAGGCATGTTTTTATTTAACCCTTGTACAGTACCTGATTCTGAAAAACGCAATGTTCCTGATGATGTGGAAACATTTGAAGAAGAGGGTATAGAAGAATTTATTGAAGGCGAAGATGTTGAGAATTCTGATTACTTTTTCGACGAAGCAGTAGTTCTTACAAAAGAAACATGGTCAAGGTATAAAAATGAGGTTTTGCCTGCGTATAAACTAACTAACACAGAGTTTTGTGAAAATTATCGTGAAAATGGCTATGCCTTTAGTTTTAATTCGGAGCTACAAGATTTACAATTTCCAAACCCCGTTACGGTATTTACAGGTAGACAGGATGATAGTGCAGGCTACGAAGATTCTTGGAAGCTGTTAAAACACCTACCTTGTTTGACTTTTATTGCTTTGGATGGTGTAGGGCCTTTGATGCAAATTGAAAATCCAGAGGCTTTTAATTTTCATTTGGAAGGCTGGCTTAAAAGAATAAATTAAATAATAATGCCAGTTCGCAAAAGTGCGAAGTGTTTTTGACTTTACGACAGACTGTCCTAACAAAATTATATTGAAAAAACACTTGACAAACAGCTTGAAAAATGTTATCATATTATTTGTTGTTAAAGTAATATGTATGCATAGCTCAGCTGGATAGAGCGTCTGACTACGGATCAGAAGGTCGAGGGTTCGAATCCTTCTGCGTACATGAGAGAGAAGAGAAAGCCCCTGTGAATACAGGGGTTTTTGATTATTATTGTTTAAAATATTTCCCACTTAAAACTAACTTCACACATTAATCACGAGCTTAATAAAAGTATCAGCATCTACATGCAATGAAAGTTGAGAGCGAGAAGGTAAAGAAACTGGTTCCCACACGCCACTGTCGATGCGGCTCATATTAAAAATTGCTTCCATAGAGCGCGTTCCATGTTTATATTCAGGAATAAGAAGCATAGCTCGGATGATGCTTTCATTTACAGGAGCAGGATGTTTTTTCATATCAAGCTTACGTTCGCATATGGTTCTGAGTAGCAAGGCACGGCGCAATAGATAGTTGCTATCATCTTCATTTTTAGGATTAGGCCCTAAAACGTTAATTGTACCTCTAAGCCGACTTATAAAATCAGGTCCCTTAACATTTTTGAAATGCTCGCTGGCAGTGGTAAATTCCTCGAAGCTGGATGATGTGCCACCTGCGAATACCAAGATACACTTACCTAATGGGTGGTTACCACTTTCGTCTTTGAACATGCCATCTTGCATAGGCATTAAAAAGCTTTTAAGCCAGCCTAACCTAATACCATCACGATCTGAATCAAATTCATCGAAAAATACTATAGGAAGTTTACCTCCTAAAATAACATCTCTCACCCGTTGAAATGCGTTAGCTAAATCAGTAAGGTTTGTAAATTGCGACACATTAAATTCTAATTTTTCTATTTTACCGGGTAGTATATTTTTTGCGATTTGCGTAACTCCAAAAGATTTGCCGCTTCCTGGTGCTCCAAATACTGCGACTGAAAGTGGTCGCAATTCTTCACCACTTGCATAGCTGATAATTAGATTACGTATATCTTGATAAGCCTCTATTTCCCAGCGGTCAATGGTTGTTAGTGGGCCGAAGTTAAGTTGAGGTAGCCCGTCAATAACATCCGTACCTTTAAGAACATATTCAAAAGCAATGTCGAATAAACGTTTTTTATCGCCTACATTGTTGGCAATCGTCCAATTATGTTTAACTTCTATCTGATTTGATATTTCATTATATACAAGAGGAACATCAAATGCTGGCCAATTTTTGCCTACACGTTCCAAAGTTACGTTTATACCGCCCTCGTCGTTAAAATAATAACCAGACGACATAATTCCTGCACCAGCTGTCAGAGCTTCTCTTATAAGCTCTGGGCTTAAAGTTTCATCGAAGTGTGAAAAATTTAATTTAGATGAGCTGCAAAGCACAAGCGTCATATAGAGAAATGTATGGTTAACACTTCCATAAACTCCTTCTCTTAGTGACCCTTCTGCATTTCCATGAGTAAGGATTAAAGAAACCTCTGGCGTTTTACCTGTATTATTTATGTATACTGCTCCGTCTTCAGCGAAGGAAATCAAAATATTACGTGCTTTCATCAGATAAGATATGGCTTCGTTGTTTTGGAGCTCCCAAACCAAATCAGAAACTGAATGTTCCCAAGAAATTTGACGGCTAATCATCGCCCCTGCACTACGCAAAACATCTGCATCAAGGAATAGGAGGCATTTTTTTGTAAACTGTTCTCTGTCTGGTAGAGCTTTATTTGATGCCCATAAAACTGAACGATAATTTTCAGGTAATTTTAAACCACCGTAACCTTCGTCCCATACGACAAGGTCTGCTGGTTCATCTAGGTGATTAGCAGGAAGCGTATAGATATTATCAACTGATTTGCTCTCACGGCATCCTAGATAGTGGCTGATTGCATAATATTCCTTATTATGTAAATCTTCATGCTTTTTAACTGCATAGTATTCTCGACGGCATACTTTATCGTATCCTTCAACATTTTCGCTAGAAATTGTCATTTGTGGGCCTTCTGATTGAAGAAAAGAAACATGATTGGCGGCAACAAGCATTAAGGCACCGCCAAACAAAACTTCTTCACGATACGTTCCGTTTTTGGTGAAGGTATAAACATTAACAAAAGCATGGCCATATATAGATATGTTCATTAAAAATCACCTCATTATTTTTTATTAATAACTTTTTCATCTTTCATAAGCAAATACATGTCTTCTGCTTTTTCTGTTATAAAAGAGAGTGAGTCAGCAATTGCTTTATTGTAATAGTAAACTCCAATATTTTCGGTAATATAATCTAAAAATATCTCTGCTTGTAAGTTTCCTATATCAGCATCAAAGTTTTCTAAAACGTACTCCTTCAAGCTATATACTGCACTTTCTTTCTGTTCTTTTGAAAGCTTTATATTGTCGTTATGTGATTTTCTCATTTGTTTCGCCCTCTACTTATTTTCTTTGTAAAAGTTCTGTATTTTCTCTGTTTTAAATAAAATTTTGTCTATAACGCTCTGAGGCTCTAAAACTATAATATTATCTGAAAACGACAGTATGTAGCTATAAAGCCAATAATCGTCTTGCACTTTAGTTGTAACTATAAAATAGCCATCTTCATCTTGTTTGATTTCAGATTCTTTATAATCGTCATAAACTCTATATGCAAGGTCTTCATGAAATCTCAATTTAATATCTATAATAGGAATATCAATAGTACTATGCTCTGTTTCTACAGCTTGTAAAGGAATTTCAGCAAAAGATTCGGCAAGTTCTTTTACCTCTCTAATTCTTGTCATTTTAAAAGTGCGATAATCTTGTTTTTCTGCACAAAAAGCTTGCAAATACCAAGCTGATGCCTTAAAGCTAAGGCGGATAGGGTACACCTTTCTGAGTTTCGTTTCGCCATGAGTATTTGAATAAATAAAATTAACTGCCATTTTGTGAATTATTGCATTTTTTAAAATATCAAATTTCAGATTATCTTCATTGCAGTCGCCCCAACGAGAAAAATCGACCGAAATCCAATCTGTATCCTCTTTCTTAAAAACGGTTCTAAGCCTTGAAAGAATTTTTTGAGTATCAATTGTTTGAGTGGCAGATATGCCTTGAAGAGCAAAAAGAATTTGATTTTGCTCTTCTTCAGAAACAACAGTTTTATCAAGCACAAAGCCATCTATAATAGAAATACCGCCACCTTTGCCTTGCGATGTGTAGATTGGAACAGAAGCTTGCGAAAGCGTTTCGATGTCTCTGAGTATGGTTCTCTCAGAAACCTCGAAATGCTCGGCAAGTTCTTTGGCAGTCATGCTTTTTTTATTCATCAAGAGGTATATTATTTCAAAAAGTCTGGTTATTTTCACGGATTATCACTCATCTAAGTTAATTGTGTCGTATGCAGTTAAAACGCCATTTACAGTAACAGAAATTGCAACAAGGCCTTCGCCCTCGATTACGATATTACGTGGAAAATCATTAATTGTTGCATTATCAGTTGTCCAAAGCACACTATCTTGCGAGCCTACATGTAAAACAACACGTATGCTAACAGAATTTACATCTCCATTTGCTAGGATATTTGGTGTAGGTATTGTAACCGTTCGGCTGTTTACTGGTGGTGTTTCATCTTGGTTGCCAGAGCCGTTATTATCAGGTGTATCATCTTCGCCATTGCCATCATCAGGCTCAACTTCAGCAGGACCTAAAGAAACAATAACATTAACTGCTGTACCTTGTGCAACCATAGAACCAGGGTTTAAAAATTGGCGTATGATATGACCTTCAGGAACATCATTATCATGTGTTCTATTTTCTTCTCCTAAAATAAGCGAACTGTTAGACAAAATAATACGAGCTTCAGAAACGGTACGTCCAGATATATTAGGCACAGGAACATTACTAACTTGAACTCCACGGCTTACATTAAGCCTAATAGAGCTACCAGGCTCTATCATTGTACCTGCTGGAGGGTCTTGGTCGTAAACAGTGTTTTCTGGGTAATCTTCGCTATTTCTATAAGAAACGGAAACACGAAGGCCATGTGCTAAAAGCTCAGGTATTTGAGAATCGTAGTCAAGTCGTTCATTCCAATCAGCACCTATTACCGAAGGCATAGGAATAAGTGCTACACCTGTGCTTATAGTTATTGTAACTTCTGTATAATTGTCTATAGTGCTGCCTACATCAGGATATTGCGAAATTATAAGTCCTGCTACAAAAGTATCACTATGCTCTTCTAAAACCTCTAAATTTTCGATGTTAAATGTTAAGAGGTATTCGATAGCCTGCTCATGTGTGAGCCCAGTTAAACTTGGCATTTGAACAACATTTCTATTGTTAGTGCCATCTCTATTTGTAAAATTTCTAAAGAATATTGCAAAAATAAGTGCAACTATAGCAAGAGCAGTTGCAACAGCAGCAATAACCACTTTTTTTTCAGATTTTTTGCCGCGATTATCATTGTAATCTTCTTCATCGTCTAAGTCGTCATCAAGATTGTCAAAATCGTAATATTCGTCCGATTTATCGCCAGAATACACCATGGTTTTAGAATGTGCAGAGTCTTTAAGTGCACGTTTTAAATCATTAATCATTTCATCTATACTATTGTATCTTAAAGATGAAAGCTTATTAGTAGCTTTTGCAATTATTCGCTCTACAGCGGGTGAAATTTCTGGATTAAATTCCGAAATTTCAGGCATAGGTTCGTTGATATGTTTTAGAGCAACAGAAACTAGCGAGTCGCCGTCAAAAGGCAGCTCACCTGTTGCCATTTCAAACATAACTATACCTAAAGAATATATATCGCTTCTTAAATCTACAGATTTACCCTTTGCCTGTTCTGGCGAAAAATAATGGACTGAGCCCATAGAATTTGACGTGGTGGTTGTAGTAGATGTTGTAACAGCTTTAGCAATGCCAAAATCCATCACCTTAACAATGCCACTTTTTGTAACCATAATATTTTGTGGTTTTATATCTCTGTGTATTATGTTGTTGGTATGTGCGTGAGAAAGTGCTTGTGCTATTTGGATAGTAACGCCGATAAGTTCATCATTTTCAAATGGAGCTTTTTTGTGTATAATTTCTTTTAAAGTTAGTCCATCTATATATTCCATAACTATAAAGTTGATATCATCTTCTTTGCCAACATCATAAACATTAACTATGTTAGTGTTGGAAAGGCTTGCCGCCGAGCGTGCTTCTATATCAAATCTTTTTAAAAAATCTTCATCCAAAACATATTCTTCACGCATAACTTTAACGGTAACATCGCGTTCGAGCTTTTTGTCTTTAGCCTTATACACAACCGCCATACCACCAAGTCCTATACGTTCAATTATTTCATATCTATCAGCCAGAATCATTCCTTGTGAAAGTTTCATCTTCTACACCTCCTCAATCTCTGCTAAAATAGCGGTTATATTATCCATTCCACCGTTTTTATTAGCAATATATATTAATTCTTTTAAACCATCTTCTAAAGATTTATTTTCAACTATTTGTAAAATTTCATTTTCATCTATCATGTCAGTCAAGCCGTCAGAACAAATTAAAACTTTGTCGCCTTTTTTAAGGCTATATAAAAACCCATCGACCTCTACTTCTGAAGATATGCCAATAGCTCTTGTTAGTGCATTTCTTCTTGGGTGAACTTTTGCCTCTTCTTTAGTTATTTCGCCGGATTTTAAAATTTCTGCAACATAAGAATGGTCGTGTGTTATTTGGGTTATTCCATCATCATTAATTACGTAAAGCCTGCTATCGCCAATATGTGAAACGTATAGTTTGTTATTGTAAATAGAACAAGCCGTAAAGGTTGTACCCATTCCTTCAAAATCGGGGTTTGAAGATGATAGTTTTAAAACTTCATAATTAGCAACTCTAACACCATCTGTTAAATTGTCTAAAATCTGCTCTTCTGAAAAATTTGTATTTTTTATATGCTCGACAAATGTTTTAACAGAAAGGCTCGAAGCAATTTCTCCAGCTTTATGCCCACCCATTCCATCGGCTACAATAAGTAAATTTTCTAAAATATTTATAGGCTCGGTTATTACAATAAACGAATCTTCATTTTTTGTTCTAACCAAACCAACATCTGATAAACCTAAAGCTTTCATCTAATCACCCTTTATGTCTTCTTTTATATAATTTGCTCTTAACTGCCCGCAAGCAGCATTTATATCACTGCCCAGTGTTCTTCTAATAGTTGCCTCTACACCAAAATTTTTAAGTGTTTTATAAAAATTTAGTATATTTTCTTTTGCAGGCTTTAAATATCCTTTTTCTGAAACATCATTAACAGGTATTAAATTTACATAAGATAAGCTGCCTTTAAGTTTTGAAGCAAGTTCTTTTGCATGCTCTTTAGAGTTATTAAACCCATCTATAAGTGCATACTCGTAAGTTATTCTTCTGCCTGTTTTTGTGGAATAATATTTGCAAGCTTCTAAAATTTCTTGAATAGAGTATGTATTTGCGATAGGCATAGTTTTTTGCCTAATTTCATCATTTGGAGCATGTAGAGATATTGCAAGATTTGCTTGAATTTTTAAATCAGCCAATTCGTAAATTTTAGGCACAATTCCACATGTAGAAATTGTGATGTGCCTTCTACCAAGAGCAAGCCCCTCAGGTGCGTTTATAATTTCTATAAATTTTAGCACATTTTCAAAATTATCTAAAGGCTCGCCGCTACCCATTAAAACTACGTTTGATATACGCTCGCCAATATCTTTTTGAATATGGTAAACTTGGGCTAACATCTCCCCTGCCGTTAAGTTTCTATCAAAACCATTTAAGGCCGAAGCACAAAACGAACAACCCATTTTACAGCCTGCTTGCGTTGAAATACAAACCGAGTTTCCAAATTCGTATCGCATTAAAACACTTTCTATTATAGAGTTTTTTTCAAGATTAAACAAGTATTTTATTGTGCCATCTTCTAAAGATTCAAGTTTTCTTAATATTTTAGATTT
>WQZK01000030.1 GCA_009780765.1 Defluviitaleaceae bacterium | reverse complement strand
AATGTTAGTGGCAAGATTATAGCAATACTAGTTGCGTGGGATTTATGCACCTCTATATTAAGAAACCTACGCATACATGGTACTAAAACACTTCCTCCGCCGGCTCCAAAAAGCCCGTTAAAAAAACCTGTTATAAGCCCGATTATTACAATTTTTATTTTACTCATAAAAACTCCTCCTGATTTATTATGTTCATTCAATATGAAAAATATCCAAAAAATACTTTACAGAGAAACAAAGATATGTTAATATATACCGTACATAAGTCTTGTGTTTTGGAGCGTTTTATGAGGAAAAATTATATTGATAATTTACGTTTTATATTTGTTTTGATGCTGTTTCCATATCATATTTTTATGATTTATAATTCTTTTGGAGAAAATTTTTATATTAAAGGAGATAATATAGATTCTGTAACCACATTTATAGTTTTAACAGGAGCTTGGTTTATGCCGTTGTTATTTGTTATTGCAGGTATTAGCACAACGTTTGCTTTGCAAAAGAGAAATTTTGGCGAATTTGCAAAAGAAAGAACTACCAAACTTATAACACCTTTGATAGCTGGAATTCTTTTAGTAATTCCCGCTCAAACTTATTTTGCAGAGCGGTTTCATAATGGATATACAGGTGGCTACTTTGCACAATATATTTTGTTTTTTACAAAAGAAACCGATTTAACAGGATATACTGGTGGCTTCACACCCGCTCATTTATGGTTTGTTTTTTATTTGTTTATAATTTCACTTTTGGCTATTCCGCTAATTGCTTTAAGTCGTAAAATAAAATTTGATATAAAAAATTTAGCTACCCCTTTTGTAGTTAGCTTTTTTATTTTGCCGTTTTTAGGAAACTTTGTTCTTGACATAGGAGGGCATAGCTTTGGAGAGTATTTTGCCTATTTCATGCTAGGATATTTTGTTTTGTCAAACGAAAATATTCAACAAAGGTTAGAAAAGTATAGAATTATATTGCTTAGTATAAGCTTGATTTTCATGACTTTAAGAGG
Organism: Defluviitaleaceae bacterium; assembly: GCA_009780765.1. Taxonomy (GTDB): domain Bacteria; phylum Bacillota; class Clostridia; order Lachnospirales; family UBA5962; genus WQZK01. The sequence goes on along the minus strand of WQZK01000030.1, from coordinate 12,508 downwards.
TTTGTTTTGGTATGGCATATTAAATGTACATCCTCTTATATTCACACAATTTTATGCATGGACTACGATTTTAGTACTTATTGGGTTTGGCAGAAAATATCTCGATATAAAAAATAAATTTACCAAGTATATGGTAAATTCATCTTTTGCGGTTTATATATTTCATCAAACATGGATTATTGTTGTTGGCTACTATGTTCTGCAAGCAGTAGCTATACCATTCATTCAAATGCCACTTATATTAGTATTTAGCGTTATATTAACTTTTATTTCTTATGAAGTTTGCAAAAGGCTTAAAGTAACAAGATGGCTATTTGCTATCAAAAAATAACTGTGTTTTTTATTGTTATGCAAAGTGTGTACAATATTCAGTCATAAAGCAAATTTCACACTTAGGGGTTGGAGCTTTACAAATAGCTCTGCCGTGGGCGATAATTTGTTGGTTATAGCGTATCCAGTGTTCTTTTGGTAGTTTTTTCATTAGGTCAAATTCTATTTTAACAGGGTCTTTAAGTTTTGTTAGGCCTAATTTATAGCTAATTCTCATAACATGGGTATCAACAACTATGCTTGGTATAGAGAAAATATGGCATCTTATAACATTTGCTGTTTTTCTGCCAACGCCTGCAAATTTTATAAGCTCATTAATATCTGAAGGCATTTCACTGCCATATTCTTTTAACAGTTTTCTTGATGATGAAATAATATTTTTAGCCTTATTTCGATAAAATCCTGTAGATTTAACATCTTGCTCCATTTCGCTTACATCAGCATTTGCGAAAGCTTCTAGTGTTGGGTATTTCCGATATAAGTCTTTTGTTACAATATTAACTCTATCATCAGTGCATTGTGCACTTAGTATAGTAGAAATCATAAGCTCATAAGGATGTGTATAATTAAGGTAACATTTATCTTCTTGTGGATAATGCTCGTCTAGAAGAAGTAGTATATTATTAATTTTTTCTTTTATTTTCATGAAAAACACCTCGTAAATCGTCAAATTATGTGATATAATGATAATAACATAATTTTTTGCGAAATTCAATATTGAACAAAGATTTGGAAACAAATTGAGATAGGAGAATTATAATGGCTAAAATAGGAATAATCATGGGGAGCGATTCGGACCTTCCTGTTATGAAGGCGGCTGCTGATTTTTTAGAAAGTATGAACATAGAATATGAAATCGACATTGTTTCAGCACATAGAACGCCTGAGAAGATGTTCGAATATGCAAAAACAGCATATGACCGAGGTGTTAGGGTTATAATTGCTGGTGCTGGCGGGGCGGCACATTTGCCAGGAATGGTTGCATCGCTCACGGCTCTTCCGGTAATTGGGGTGCCTGTAAAATCAAATGCCATGTCTGGTATTGATTCGCTTTATTCGATAGTGCAAATGCCTGGGGGCATACCTGTTGCAACGGTTGCAATTAATGGGGCGTTAAATGCAGGGATATTAACAGCATCAATACTTGGAACTAGCAATTCAGAAATTTATGAAAAAGTTAAAGCTTATAAAGAATCTTTGAAAAACATGGTTTTAGAGAAATCTGAAACATTAGAATTGATAGGTTATGAAAAGTATTTAGAAAGTATGTAAACATTAAAAAAGCCCCCAATTGGAGGCTTTTCTTAATTATAGGCTGCTTACTATGGTTTTGTAAATTTCATCTGCCAAAGGAAGAGCTTTAGCTAAAACTTCTTCGCCTTTTTTGCGGTAGTCATTCACAAATGCTTCATCTTTAATACTTCCGATATTTATAAGTACATTAAGCCAAGCTGATTGAATCCCTGCCTTAAGGCTAAGAGCTGCAACACCTAAATCACTAGCAGCATTAGGGTTTGAAGAACCTACTGCTTTTTTAGTAGTTTCGAGTGCTTTTAAGCTAAGTTCCATAACTTCAAATGGAACAAGTGTAGAGGCCTTATAACCTTCTTGTATGGCTTTGCTTCTTTCTGCCTTTTCTTCATCTGTTGATTTTGGCATTTTAAATATTTCCATAACTTTATTGTAAGTTTCTGTATCTCTATCAATCGCTTCTTCTAGCTTGTTTTTAAGATCGCAAGCATCTTTTAAAACTTCTTGCATAGTAGCTTCATGCTCTTTATATTTTTCACGGCCAACCGTTAAATTTGCAACCATAGAAGTAAGTGCTGCACCTAAAGAGCCCGCTAAAGCCGCAACCGAACCACCGCCAGGTGCAGGGGAGTTTGATGCTAGAACTTCATTAAATTCGCAAACCGTCATATTTGTTAGTTTCATGTTGTCCTCCTAGTCAATATCAAGTATAATCAGATATTGAAATATTATTTTCAAAAGCTTAAAATTTTATCTTTTCATAGATCGTTTCTTTACCGTCATCTAGTTAATTGAACGTATTGCATCTCCTAGAATAAGCCTGTTATCATGCCATTTTGATCTACATCTATACTTTCAGCAGAAGGCACTTTTGGCAAGCCAGGCATCGTCATAATATCACCAGAAATTGCAACAACAAAGCCAGCACCTGCCGATAACCTTACTTGCCTAATGCTAAACTCAAATCCTTCTGGAGCACCTAATAATTTAGCATTGTCAGAAAAAGAATATTGAGTTTTTGCAATACAAACAGGCAAATTTTTATAGCCCATTGCTTCAATATCTTTTATAGTTTTTTTAGCAGCAGGACTTATTGAAACAGAACTTGCACCATACACTTTTGTAGCAATAGCTGTAATTTTATCAGCAATTCCTAAATCATCTTCATAAACAAAAGAGAAGTTATTAGGTGTATCAATAATTGATAAAACTTCGTTTGCTAATGCCTCACCACCAGTACCGCCTTTTGCAAATACTTCTGAAAGGGCAACTTTTGCACCAAGCGATTTACATCTTTCTAAAACAAAATCAATTTCTTTTTCTGTATCTGTTGGAAATCTGTTTATTGCAACAACTGCTGGTAAGCCATAAACTTCAGTAACATTTTTAATATGTTTTTCAAGGTTTATAAAGCCTTTTGCTAATATATCAACATTTTCTTTGCCTAAATCGTCTTTACTAGAGCCACCATGATGCTTAAGTGCCCTAATAGTTGCAACGATAACAACCGCCGATGGCTTAATTCCTGATTTACGGCATTTAATATCAATAAATTTTTCTGCTCCTAAATCTGCCCCAAAGCCAGCCTCAGTAACAACAATATCAGCAAGCTTCATACCAAGCTTTGTAGCAATTACAGAGTTGCAACCATGAGCAATATTAGCAAATGGGCCACCATGGATAATTGCAGGTGTGTGCTCTAAAGTTTGAACTAAGTTAGGGTCAAACGCATCTTTTAAAAGTGCAGTAAGGGCACCTTGTGCATTTAGTTCGCCCGCTGTAACAGGTTTATTGTCATGAGTATAACCGATAACCATTTTTGCAAGCTTTTCTTTTAAATCAACTAAGTCTGTTGCAAGGCAGAAAACTGCCATAATTTCAGAAGCAACTGTTATATCGAAACCATCTTCACGAGGCATACCGTTTGCTTTTCCTCCAAGGCCGTTTATCATGTTTCTAAGTTGGCGGTCGTTCATATCAACCGCTCTTCTCCATGTAACTCTTCTAGTGTCGATATTTAAAGCATTTCCTTGATAAATGTGGTTATCAATCATTGCTGCTAAGAGATTATTTGCAGCAGAAATAGCATGTAAGTCGCCTGTAAAGTGAAGATTGATGTCTTCCATAGGCACAACCTGAGCGTAACCACCACCTGCTGCTCCGCCTTTAACGCCAAAAACAGGACCTAAAGATGGCTCACGAAGAGCAATAACAACCTTTTTGCCGAGTTTATTTAAAGCATCACCAAGGCCAACTGTTGTAGTTGTTTTTCCTTCACCCGCAGGAGTTGGAGAAATTGCTGTAACTAAAATAACTTTAGCATCAGGCTTGTTTTCATAGTTTTTCATAATTCTGTGGTCAATTTTGGCTTTGTATTTACCATAATTCGATAAATACTCGTCAGAAATGCCTAATTTTTCAGCAATTTCATTAATTTTTAATACTTTAGCCTCTTGAGCTATTTGAATATCACTTTTCATTATTGCAGAACTCCTTTTTTGATTACATGTTTTGCCTGATTATTTCCATATCTGTAAAACAAGAAATTTAAATCAGGGCAATCCCAAATTACAATATCAGCTTTTTTACCAACTTCTAAAGAGCCAATTTCTTTTTCTTTTAAGATTGCCGCCGCTGCATTTAAAGTAACAGCAGTTAAGGCTTCTTGTGGTGTTAATTTGTATTTTAAACAAGCTAAATTCATGCAAAATTGCAGATTAAAACTTGGGCTAGAGCCAGGGTTAAAATCGCTTGCAATAGCAACTGACATATTTTCATCAAGCATTTTTCTGGCTCTTGCATAAGGCTTGTCTAAGTAAAAGCTGGTTGCAGGCAGAAGTATTGCAACGGTTCCTGAATCAGCCATCAGTTTAATACCTTCATCGGTTGCAGCTATTAAATGCTCAGCTGAATGCGTGCCTAATTTCCCAGCTAATTCGCCACCGCCTATCGGGTTTATTTCATCAGCATGAATTTTAAGCTTAAAGCCAAGTTTTCTAGCGGCTTTTAGTAGTTTTTCAGATAAGTCTACATCAAAAACACCTGTTTCGCAGAAAATATCACAAAACTCTGCCAGATTATTTTCTTTAACGTGCGGAAGAACTTTTTCTATAACAAAGTCAATATATTCTTCATTTTTACCTTTATACTCATTAGGCACAGCATGAGCTCCCATAAATGTTGCAACAATATCCTCATTAAAGCTTTTTTGAAGCCTCTTGATAACATTTAATTGCTTAACTTCAGTGTCTAAATCAAGCCCGTAACCACTTTTAATCTCGAATGAAGTTGTGCCGTGAGAGAGCATGTCTTTAGCAATAATTAAGGCTTTTATATAAAGCTCCATAAAGGTTGCCTCACGAGTTTTAGAAACAGTTGACAAAATACCGTCGCCTGCCTTAAGTATATCAAGATACGGCACATTATTTAATTTAAGCTCCATCTCGTGTTGACGCCACCCACCAAACACAAGGTGAGTGTGCGAATCAACAAGCCCAGGTGTTACAAGGTTTTCGCTCGCATCAATAAAGTTTTTGCAAGCAGGAGCATTTTCCATACTTCCTACATACGATATAATGCCGTTTTCTATAGCAATAGCGGCGTTTTCTATTTCTAAAATCTTACCATGCTCTTTACCACTTTTAGGAAAGTTTCCAACGGGCGTTGCAAGATGTTTAATATTTTTAATTAATAAATCTAGCATAAGTCCTCCATTATTTGCACATACGCAGTAAAAATGATTCATTCAAATGGGTAATATCTCTTACTTTGAAACCCTCATCTTTGCATAATTTACGGATAGAATCAAGTGATTGACTTCTTGTAAGGCTAACGCCATATCCTGTAGTTATAGTTATATCTATTGATACTACAATTTTTAACTGAGCAACAAAAATATCTGCATCTGCTTTAGGTGGAATAGCGGTATCCCATATTAATAATTCTCCACCGCTCTTCATTACACGCATAGCCTCTTTAAGAAATTTCTTTATTGACAATTCATCCATGTACATCAGTGAAAAGAAGCAAGTAATGTTTTCAAAAGACTCATCTAAAAACTTTAAATCGCAGGCATCCATAATAATTTTAAGCCCAATATCAGGCGTTTCTTCCAATTCGTCCTTTCGTATATCAATAGCAATTACTTTATCGCCAAAGCACCTTGAAATTATGCCTTCACCACCGCCACCAATATCTAAAATACTCCCATTTAAGTTAAGTTTGCTAATATCAATAATTTGTTGCTTTGTTTCATATGTTATCATATTAGCCACCTATTATATGATTTTCTAAAACTTGAGTTTTATAATCGAAGTTTTCGATTTGTAAATAGTATTCAGCACAATCGATAAGAGCTTTTGCAGGTGTTAAGCCAATAATTTCACTGCCTATAATGTAAACTCCATATCTGCGAGCTTCTGCTCTAATAGCTTCAAAAACAGTGTATAGAGAAGTACCCTCATAATTAACCATGTTCATACTAACTTGAGCAATATTTCTATCTTCAAGCATGATGCCAATACCTTTACAATGCTTAAACCCACCATTAGAACCTCTTATTTTTTTAGCGATATTATTAGCAATTTCAACATCAGAAGTTGAAAGGTTTACATTAAATGCAACTAAAGGCATTCTTGCACCAACGGCGATAACACCAGCAGTTTCATGGATTTTTCTTTCGCCAAAATCTGGTGCCCATTCACTTTGCAATAATTTTTCAGTCATACCTTCAAACTGACCTTTTCTGATTTTTGCAAGATTGACTCTATCGGCTGATTTTGCAGAATCTTCATATAAAAACACAGGAATACCAAGTTCATCGTTAATTCTTTTTCCAACTTTTTCAGAAATTTCAACACATTCTTTAACAGTAACATCTTTAATAGGCACAAACGGACAAACATCTGTAGCACCCATTCTTGGGTGTTCGCCTTGATGATTACGCATATCTATTTTTTCGCTCGCAAGTTTTACAAGCCTAAAAGCTGCTTCTTGTATGCCTTCAGGGTCACCTATAAGCGTAAAAACGCTACGGTTGTGGCTCTCATCTGAAGAATAATCTAAAAGCGTTACACCTGACACGCTTTTTGCAGTTTCAACCAAAGCTTGTATTATTTCTTGGTTTCTGCCTTCGCTAAAATTTGGAATACATTCAACTAATTTACCCATTTTTTCCTCCGATTTTATATTAAAATTTAAAACAAACTTCTACACTATACATTATAATACTAATCGGCTAATACTTCAAGTCTTTTTGCTTGCAATTTACAAGAACATATGCTAATATTAAATAATCTATTAAAACTTTATTATTGAAGGTGTCGAATGAGAAAAAATGTTTTTGTGAAATCTATGTTTAGGCAAATAGTTAAAAGTATTTTATTAATGGTTATAATTGCTATTGTAGCTTTTGCTTTTGTTTTGCGTGCAACGGAGTACATACTTGTTAGAAATCAAATTGAAGGTATTGCAAACTCGTATAATACTATTGGGTTTTTGCAAGGCAGGCATTCTTTAGATGATATTTCGGATGGTGCTAGAGCTATAGGAAGCAGCCCGCATGTACGACTTGAACAGCAAAGAAGAACTGCCGAAGGAGTTATGCAAGGTGTTTTAAGTGGCGACGTTGCTGGTATGAATATGGCAATTCCATTTGAGCAACAGAACCGACAAAGCATATCAATGATTATAGGTACTCTCATAGATGTATGGACTCCTCCTGATAATCAGTTTTGGGAATGGGCGTGGCTTTTTTTAAGAGTTGAAGAAGTTTTTGCAGGTTTTCCAGAGCATGGAGCAGTTGGCCATAATGTTTGGATAAGTATTCATAGAGAAACTTATGAAAATTTTGGCTTTGAAGATATGGAAATAGGTGAAAGATACTTTATGAAGGGGGGTAGGCAATATAATCCTAGCGATTTTTTTGGTATGCCAAGTTTTCCACGAATTCATAATAGTGATAATAACTTGAGGATTATGCCCCTTAATGAAAGCGATAACTTATGGTTTGTGAATCTACTAGAAGGTGAAGAACTCGACTTTACTAGAGAAGAACTTATACCTGTTGCAGAAGATTTGGCATTTTTGAGGCATAATCAAAGTGCAGTACACCTCCAAACCGTTATTGATATGGAGCTTATGCACATATTTAACGAGGATATGCGTCCGCCGTTTTCAACCCCTGATTATGACCCATTTAATACAGCTGGCAGAGGAGTTATGGCAGGGCGTTTAATTGATGAGAATGATTATATAAATGCAAACCCTGTTGCTGTTATAGACCGCTATTTTGCTAGAAATAGGGGGCTTGTGGTTGGTGATACACTTACGATAACAGTTTCAAGAAACCAGCACATTAGCGGAATTTATAGTATTCCAACCGAAGCCGGGATGTTTTCTGATTTTGTTGTTAGAAGTGAAATAGGCGATGAAGATGCCTATACAATAGAGCTTGAAATTGTAGGCATAGTTTTTCATAGGCTTTCAGGCATTTATCAGGTTTCTCCGATGTTTGTTTACATACCTGACTCTGTTTTGCCGCAAGATGTGGTGGTTTCAGTTGCAGACGGGTTATTGCCTATAGATATTCATGATGAGTATTTAATCGCACACCATTATAGCTTTGTTTTAGAAAGTACAAAACACGAACAAGAATTTTTCTTAAATTATAGAGAAATGATGGATATAGAGCATGATATAGAGCTTGTTATGTTATGGTCTGGCATAGGTAATTTTTGGGTTTATGCTGAAGCTATTATATTAATGGTCACATTTAACACTATTGTTGTTTCTATTGTTTTAGTATTTGTGTTGGCTTTAGTCGCATTTTTATTTTTACAGCAAAGGCGTCGAGATTTTGCAATTTTAAGAGCTTTAGGCTTGCCAATTCATAATATTTACAGAAAACTATTTGTTTCTATTTTGTTTGTTGGGCTTCCACCTATGATAATTGGTGGAATTGTTGCATATAATTTTGCGATAAGCCAAGCAAGCGATACACTTAGCTCGCTTGGTGATATGGTTTCGGGGTTTGAAGCCAATGCCGTACTCCCTATTCACTTAATTGCCTTATTAATAGCTGTGGTTTTTGTGACACTGTTAATCATGATTTTTGTTGGTGCAGGATATATTGTTCGCCGCCCTGTTTTAGAGATGCTACAAGGCATATTCTTTAAACCAAGACAAAAAAAGAAAGAAAAAAACGAAATAAAAGACACAGAAGAAGTTTCTACAAATCTAGCGAAGCTATCTAATTACAATTTGCCTGATACTAAAAAATCAAAGATTAAAAACTCGTTACGCTTTGTTTTTAAGCATATAGGTCGTTCGCCTGTTCGTTCGGTTTTGGGTATTGTTATTGCGTTTAGCTTTATTGTTGCACTAGGCTGGATTAGTGAATCTATAGTTCGTACAGAAGCCGAGATCGACAATATTTATATAAGCATGAGTATAGATGCTGAAATTGTTCAAGAAGAGAGCAGGGCAGGGCATAGAGACCGTATATTAGGCGATGTTATATTGCCACGGACGGTACATACCATCCGCAATTCTGAATTTACTACAAATGTGAATTATCAGGCAAACTGGTCGTCTTCATTTATTATAGCACCTGAAGAAGATGGCTCGTTCCCTGAAAATTGGGTTGAGGAAATTGGCTATTACGATAATTTGTGGATTAGGCATCCCTTTAACATAGCAGCTTTAGACAATGCCATCGGGATTGGCAGCGTAGAAAATTTTATTAATGACCATACCGACACCATGCTTAATGGAATTATGGGAAGCTTATCAATTGAGTTTTTAGAAGGATTTGATTTAGACGATTTTTACTATCAAGACCGTACTGGAGTTTTTTCAGATGGGCGTATTGTTTCAATGCTCATGGGAGCAGAAGTTTATAATATTGATGCACATCCTGTGCCTATAATAGTATCACAAAGCACTTTAGAGGCTAGAGGAATAAGCCTTGGCGACACAGTTTATTTTGTCTACAGAGATTGGGCACCGGCTTTATGGTTCTCAGTGCCTGCTGTTGTTGTTGGTGTTCATAACGAGCATATTTCGGGGGCTCCAGGCTTACAACAATCTTTCCTTGTTTCGGCTGAGTTTTTAGAGATAACTATTTTAGGAGGCTTGGGCTATAATGTGCTTACATTCTCTATAAATCCAGAGTTTAACAGACAACATCTTGAAGAACCTATTTTTGTTAACGCATCAGGCTGGCTAGGCGGAGGATTAATAGCATTAAGAATATTTGTTTTTGATGAAATGCTTAGAAATACCATAGGAGCTATGAACCAAACGCTTACGCTTTTAGAGCTTTTACAGCCAGTAATTGCAGTTTTGGCGGTATCTATGGCGGCAGGGCTTGCAGTTTTACTAACATTGCAGTTTGCCAAGAATGTGGCTATAATGCGTGTTCTTGGGGCTAGCAAGCGAAAGGCATGTATTGCTTTATGTATAGAGCAGTTGGTTTTATGTTTGTTTGGTATCATTTTAGCACTGTTGTTTTTAATTATTATGGGCTGGGTGGCAGTCTTTACATTATCAGCATTATATTTTGCAGGCGTATTTGTAGGAACTTTAATAGGTGCAGTGCTTGTTACAAAGCGAGAACCTTTAGAATTGTTACAGGTAAGAGAATAAGGAGGATAATATTATGACAGAGTTTAAAATTGAAAACGTATCATACCGTTATAAAAATGGTGATAGAAATGCTTTAGATAATGTTTCGGCTAAGTTTATAGGCGGAAAATTTCACGCAATAGTTGGCCCTTCGGGGAGTGGTAAAACAACGCTTTTATCTATAATGGCAGGTCTTGACAAACCGCATGATGGAACGGTTTATATAGATGGGGAAGACCTTAAAGGTATAAACTTAAACAAGTATCGCCGTGAACGTGTTTCGGTTATATTTCAGGCATTTCAGCTTTTCCCATTATTAACGGCTATTGAAAATGTGGCTTATCCTATGGAAATGCTTGGCATTAGCAAAAAAGAGGCCGAAGCTCGTGCAAAAGAACTTCTTGAAAGCGTTGGTATCACTGGGGCAAAACATAAGCGCTACCCTGCCAATTTATCAGGTGGAGAGCAGCAGCGTGTTGCAATTGCTCGTTCGCTTTCGTCTGGTGCAAAAGTTTTACTTGCCGACGAGCCAACAGGAAATTTAGATGTTGCCAATGGCGAAACTGTTATTGCAATACTTAAGCATTTAGCACATGAAAAAGACTATTGTGTTATTGTTGTAACGCATAATATGGAAATTGCAGAACAATCTGATGTGGTTTACCGCATGTCTGATGGTAATATGAAAGCTTAAACTGTGGCTTGTTATGAGATTGCGGATCAAGTCCGCAATGACATTCTAGATAAATTAAAAAATAAAAAAGCAATGGGGCTATTCCATTGCTTTTTTGTAGAAAACCGAAATATCTTGTTTAAAATAATCTTCAGTAATGCCAAGTGCTGTACAAATTTTTTCTAGGGTGTATGGTCTTGGCAACTCGGCACCATACTCAAAAGCTCGTATAGTTCCAGGCGAAAGACTAATCATGCCAGCAAACTCTCCAATACTTACTTTTCTGCTTAAACGCAAATTTCTAAGAATTATACCAAATTTTTCTTTTTCTGTTAATGAACCGTCTAATAAAGTTGGAAGTGCTCTAAATTGGTCTAAGCCCTTGTCTAAGTAGTCTTGTAATCTGGCTTCTCTAAGTGCACGAGCCATATATGTTCCTGTTTCTATAGCTTCTCTCTCTCCGTAAAAAAGTCCTTCTCTAGCTATTAAAATCGAAAGTGCTTTAAATTTATCTCTATCAACACAAAGTATTTTAGCCTTTTTAACATATTCTGCAAATAACCTTTCAACTTCATTAAGGTCTTCTTCTGAAAGATTTTCAAGACCTTTTGCATGTAAAAGTCTATTTGTTATACGTATGTACATATATCTCTTGAAAGTTTCTTCAGCTTCTGCACCTTTAGGATAAAACACGAAATTAGCCTCGATAGCATTTAGAAATTGAAGAGCTTGTTCATAGCTCTCACATATTGGAATACACATAATTAATAATTTTCTGTTATAATTACCTTTTATAAGCTCCGTACTTGTACCAAACTCTAAATTAGTTAGCATTGGCAATATTAACTTATAAGAAGATTGAATATCGTTGGTTTCTTCAAAGTTAATTAAACCTTTAAGCAAATAAATCGTATTTTCTATAGATTTAAGCTCACTATCTTCGTTATGCTTTAAATACTTTTCAAATTTTTCTTTCATATCTACTATCTTATCAATTTCATATGTGTTATCTAACATAAGAAACTGATTTTTTAATTCAAGTAGCATTTTACTCATAGTTTCACTCCTTTAATAGATACGTTTTGTTAGTATTACTAATCATCGTCAGGAGGCCATGGACCAGCAGGAGGATCTCCACTAAATGGCATAATAGGCAATGGCATTATAATTATAGGTTTCTTTATTTTTCTCATAAAAGTCCCTCCCATTCTATATTCTATTTTTAAAAAGGTGCCTGTAGGCTGGGGGATCAACCTACAGGCTTACTATGGCCATAGTATTTTTTAACTGTTCTTAAACAACTTTCTCTAAAACGATGTCGATATATTCTGTAAACTGCTTGGGAAGAGCAGTGTTTCTATGTAGAATATCAACAATTTTCATAGCTTTTTCTAAACTATCTGTAAGACCATTTGCACCATCTCTGTCGATGAAGATAAAATCATCACCATTTTTAAGATAGCTCTCAACTACTACTCCATATACTATTGCTATAGGTTTGTTAGTATAATTAACCGTTTGCTCTGTGATACGGTAGCAGATATTTATTACCTCATTCGTTTCATTGATAGTTATTTCATTGTTTCTAAAGTGACAGTTGTAAATCATAATTATTTATTCCCCTTTATT
>WQZK01000029.1 GCA_009780765.1 Defluviitaleaceae bacterium | reverse complement strand
TAGATGGCGAAGGCTTTAGCGTTGGACGCAATGGTATGCTCGAAGTTTTAGAGGCTATTAAAAAACTGGCTTGCAATAAAGCCCTTGTGTATGACGCAAATGATGACGAGCGTTTAGCAGATGCCACTATGGTGGTTATATGGAGAAAGCTTTTAACAAATAGCGAGATAATTGCTTGGCTTGATAGCCTTAACATGAAAGATAGCGAATACTGGAAAGGTACTATGCCATACGACTGTTATCTGCATGTAAATCGCAAGAATTTTATGCGAAGTCTTTACTTCAAGTTGTTAGCAGATGGCAATTATGAAGAAATATGCAAGTTTATGCTTGGATTTCTTGTAGAATCTGGTGATTGATAATAACAAAGATATAAGCATAGCAAAAGAGCATCTGTACAGATGCTCTTTTGCTATGCTATACTTATTTCAAGCACCACATCTATGTATTTTAAGGAGGCTTTATGAAAACAAGTAGTGCTGATATTATAAAATCAATGAGAAAACAAATGGGGCTTAGTCAAGAAGAAATGGCCGAGCAATTGTTTATAAGCGTTCGCCAATTAGCACGGATAGAATCGGGCGAAGCTTTAATGGATGTATGGCAGTTTATCACTACTCTTGAGCTACTCGGAAGCCCTACTGAAGATTTTTGGTTGCTTTATTTAGACTCTAGTGAATATGCCAGTTATAGGGATTATAAACGCCTTAAACGGCAGCTAGGTAACGATGATTGGATTGGGGCAAGAAATATCATCGTCGATTTTGAAAAAAGTACGCTTATAAAACAGCCTGTAATTAAGCAATTTGTATCATATGTAAAAATATTAATCGAAATGACTGTACCGTCTGCCGAAACGATGGATGCTTTACTAAAAACCATGTTTATGTCAAAGCCAAGTTTCGATGAAAGCAAAATCTCTGAGTACCGTATGTCTTACAACGAAATCCTTATTGCACTTAGCATGGCAGAGTGTTTGGCGACATTGGGGGAATATGACAGGGCTATATTGATTGTACAATCTATGATTAATATTCGCGAGAATAACAGGGTATCTGAGGAAGACAAAATAGTTATATTTCCTTCGTTATATTTTGCGTTAGCACGACTATTAAGAAATGCAGGCAAATACAAAGAGGCTTTAAGAGCTTGCGACAATGCAGTTGATGCTTGCCGTGAGTATAATAATTTAAGGCGTATTCCAGAAATGCTATTTTGTATGGCAGATTGTTATCATAAACTGGGTGAAGAGGAGCATATAATTAAAACGCACTTAGTTCGGGCATACCATGTGGCTTATGGCATAGGAAGAAACGATACTGCCACAACTATAAAAGCAGATGCACTAAAATATTATGGCATTAGCGTGATATGACAAAGTGGGCGTAATATACGCATTATTTCATGCCAATTATGTCATGGTGTTTAAGCTTTAAAAGCTGTATTATAGATATAATCTCTAGAATGATTATAGACTTATAGAAAGGATTGGTCATAATGAAAAAAGTAGAAAAACAATCAATCCCGCAGCTTGATATGCTTTTTCACCATGTTGTGTGGACTATTACACCGAGGCCTGTATGGATTGTTGGCACTTGTAACGAAGATGGTTCCGAGAACTTAAGCACCATCACTTGCGTTAGTAACACGCCGGGTCCGCCGGAAAACATAATTGTGAGCATGGCGGCTAAACGCACTATTGCCAACATACAGCGTACCGGAGAATTTTCGATTAATCTTTGCAATGTAGAAATGGCTCCGTTGGCTGATTATGTTGGTTCTGTATCAGGCGAAGATACTGTTAAAGATGCCGTTAAATATGCCTTTACATGGGGCGAAAAAGCTCGTGTTCCTATTTTAGATGCAAGCCATTGTGTGCTTGAATGTAAATTGTCGCACACTCATTTGGTTGGCAACTTCCACACGTTTTTTGGAGAGGTGCTTAATTCGCATATTGATGCAAGTTTAACTAATCCTCCAAGGGATTCGCAGGAAGCTGTTATTAACTGGTTCAGGTCTATTGATATTCATAAAATGGACCCGCTGGTTTATCACTCTATATTAAAATATTTCAAAGTTGGGGAAAAGGTTTAGATAATGCGAGAAACGTGGAACAGTATTATTTTGTATTTTGAAAATAATTTGGAGGCTTACTTAATAATGCTTAGACGGCATGTTAGCATAAGCCTCCGCGTTCTTGCTATGTCAATTTTTATTGGCTGCCTTTTTGGCATACTGTGTGTAAGATTTAGTAAGTATAAAAAATGGGTAATTGGGCTGTTTCAAGTGCTTAGAATTGTACCCAGCTTAGCGGTTTTGGTTTTGTCAATCCGTTTTTTTGGTATCGGAATAGGCCCTGCAATGACGGCATTAACATTTCTAGCAATCCCGCCAATTTTGATGAATACTGTGGCTGGGCTTGAAGAAGTACCCTTTTTTATGCTTGAAACTTCCAAAGCTATGGGCATGACGCCGCTTCAAATGTGGCTAAAGGTTCGCCTGCCGCTTGCTTTGCCACTAATACTTGCAGGCATAAAAACAGCCATGATTGAAATTGTGGCAAGTACCACAATCGCTTCCTTAATTGGTGCGGGAGGTCTTGGGCAAATTATTTTTCAAGGGATTAGTGTAAGGCGTACCGAGTTATTGTTAATAGGAGGCGTATCTGTTGCACTTTTATCTCTTGTGTCGGTATTTATGCTTGATTTGCTCGACCGACTTTTAAAGAGGTATAAACGTGTTTAAGGAGGATTTTTATATATGAAAAAGAAATACTTTAAACTTGCAAGTGCTGTGTTGGCGGCGTTCTTGTTAATTTCTACTTTTGCCGCTTGCGGGGGAAATAATGGAGATGTAATTCGTGTTGGCAGCAAAGATTTTACAGAGAGCCTAATTATTGCCGAAATATACTCTCTTGCTCTTGAATCGGCTGGATTTACAGTAGACCGTACAGGGCACAATCTTTCTAGCGGGCTTGTACATACTGCTATTGTAAGCGGGGAAATAGACCTTTATCCTGAATATACAGGAACGGGGCTTTTGACTGTGCTTGGTTTTCCTCTAATGACCGACCCCTTAGAGGTTTATGAACTTGTTAAAAGAGAATATTACGAGCGTTACCAAATTACATGGCTTAATTT
Source organism: Defluviitaleaceae bacterium (assembly GCA_009780765.1). Lineage (GTDB taxonomy): Bacteria > Bacillota > Clostridia > Lachnospirales > UBA5962 > WQZK01. Next base: position 10,457 of record WQZK01000029.1, on the reverse strand, counting down.
TACCGAAGCACACAATGGGCAAGGAATTGTAATTCGTACAGAACTTGCACAAGAACTAGGCATTACAACTATATCAGATTTACAGCCACACGCAAGCCAACTACGCTTCGTTTCCACCGCAGAATTTCTTGACCGTGAGGATGGGCTTTTTGCTATGGTTGCGGCTTTTGGTTCTTTCGATTTTTATGATGTAAATATAATGGGTGGCGGTGCAAGATATGAAGCTCTTCGCACAAACGCAGCAGATGTAAGTGTTGCATTTACTACAGACGGACATCTTTACAACACTCACTACTACACATTGCTTGTAGAAGATATAGTAATCTGGCCACCATATAACTTGGTTCCAATCGTTAGAAATGTTGTTTTAGAAGAGCATCCTGAAGTTGCGGATGTATTAAATAGTTTAGCTCCGCATTTTAGCACATCCGTATTACTTCATTTAAATTCCCAAGTAATTGTTTATGGCAGAGATATACAAGAAGTTGCACGAGAGTTTTTCGAGGCTTTACCATGATGATAAACTCTATAGTTGCAATTGAATATCAACATGTGTTTAAACGGTTTAAAAATGCAAGCTACAACGCCGTAAACGACGTAACTTTAACTATAAACGAGGGCGAGTTTATTACAATTCTTGGTTCATCAGGCTCGGGTAAAACTACTTTGCTAAAGATGACAAACCGCCTTTACGACCCAGATTCGGGCAACATAATTCTGTTTGGAGAAAATATAAGAGATGTAGACCCTGTGCAGGTGCGTCGGCGTATTGGCTATGTTATACAGCAAATAGGGCTTTTTCCTCATATGACAATAGCCGAGAATATTGCAACCGTGCCAAAGCTTTTGAAATGGGATAAAAAACGCATAGACGACCGCGTACATGAGTTAGCGGAATTAGTAGGTCTTAATCCAAATGAATTTTTGAAGAGGTATCCTAGCCAATTATCGGGTGGGCAGCAACAGCGTGTAGGGCTTGCAAGAGCTTTGGCTGTGGACCCTAAAATTATGCTACTTGATGAGCCTTTCGGAGCTATTGATGCCATTAATCGTCTTAACCTTCAAGATGAGCTTAAACGTATCCATGGTGGTTTGAAGAAAACCTTTTTGTTTGTTACCCACGATATTAATGAGGCTTTAAAGCTTGGAACAAGGGTGATTATTATGAACGAGGGTCAAGTATGTCAGTTTGACACCCCTGAAAATATCGTGAAAAATCCAGCTGACGAATTTGTTAAATCCTTGATACTCTCGTGCCGTGAGCAAGAAAAGTTTTGGAAAGGGCTGATTTAATTGGAATTTATACAATTTGCCCAACGAAACTATAATCTGCTGCTTAGGGCGTTAAGTGAGCATATACAAATGGTTTTAATTGCCCTTATTTTGTCCGTTCTTCTTGCAGGTTTTTTAACAGTCGTGGCGATGTTTTTTAAGCGATTAAGCATGGTTATAACTTATTTATTTTCTATTGTATACTCCATTCCAAGCATAGCTTTGTTTGCACTTATGATACCCGTTTTGGGGTTAGGCAGAAATACAGCTATAACGGTTTTAGTGCTTTATAATCAATTTATTTTATTACGCAACTTTATTACAGGGCTTAACGAGGTAGACCCCGCTATAATCGAAGCAGCCATAAGCATGGGAATGGCTCGCACTCAAGTAATTTTCAAAGTACGTGTGCCTTTGTCGTTAAAGCCAATTTTTGTTGGTATACGTTTGGCTCTCGTTTCAACCATTGCTATAGCTATAATTGCTGCTTTTATTGGTGCTGGTGGTATTGGCACGCTTATAACCATAGGTTTGGAAACTGGCAATAACAACAGAATTTTGTGGGGTGTGATACTATCAGCTATGCTAGGTATTATAACTAATGCGTTGTTGGTGTTTATTGAGAAGAGAACAAAGTAAAATATGAGGTCATTAATATAAAAAAATCTAGCCAACAACTGGTATAGCTTGAGTTGGCTAGATTTTTTTATACAAGTGATATATGGGAAAGACCATCAAGACAAAAACAACATGGGCGGTTATTTAAAATTGGCATTGAAAGGCTTTAGTGAGGCAGCAACAAAAAATGCAAGAAAAATTGTGTGAATGGGATTATACACCATTGCCATTTTTATTTTATTTAATATCCATAATTTGAAATTGCTGATATAAAATAATAAATTTTAAATTGGCTATATTAACTAGGAAGAGAAAGCAAGAAAACATCTTCTAACTTTCTGAAAAAATAAATTTTTGAAAAGGAGGAGTTTTATTAATGAAGTGCACAGAGATATCACTTAGAAAAAGAATATTTGTATCATTTATCGTACTTACTATGCTGCTTCAGAGTGTTGCGTTTGCTACTGCACCTGCTGCTGAATTAGGCACTGAAGCATTTAGTGATGTGTACGCTGAGTTTTCCTCGTTATCCTCTCATATATATGCTTCTAATTTCGATGAGTTGCAGGATGCAATAGCTTCCTTAGCGGGCTTTGGAGGGGGCATTATTGTAGTTAACGATAATATTGATTTTATAGATGTAATTTATCTTAATAATATTGAAATAACGCTAATAGCCGAAGGTAACTACGAGCTTGCAAATGCTTCTGATGTAAGAACATTGCCTGCCTTTGTTTTAGGAAGCGGTGCAGTTTTAAATTTAGGCTCGGAATCTTCAATGGCTGGAAATCTCACAATAACTGGGTTTAATACGGCTAATGAAAATAGTCCTATTGTTGTAGATAATGGTGCTGTATTAAATTTATACGACAATGTTAGCATTTACAGAAATACTGCAATGCAAGGCGGCGGCATAACTGTTAACAGTGGAGGTGTTTTTAATATGCAAGGCGGGCTAATTGCAAGCAATAATGCAGCTACTGGCGGCGGTGTATATATGACTGGTACGGCCACCTTTAACATGACAGGCGGCACGATTGACGACAATAGTGCTAATGGGCACAAAATATCAAACGAAAGCACTGTTGGTTATGGTGGTGGCGTATTTGCAAACGGAGGCCTTTTTAACATGACAGGCGGAGTGATTAGTTCAAACAGAACCACTCAAACTGGCAATGGTGGTGGGGTTGCATTAACAGGGAACGCCATATTTAATATGTCTGGAAGTGCCGAGATTGTTAATAACGAATCCCGCCGAATGCACGGCTCGCCGGCTGGAGGAAATGGAAGTGCAGTGCGTGTTAGTAGCGGAGCCACCTTTAATATGCTAGGAGGTAATCCTCTAATTGCTGATAATCATACTACGGGCATTCAAAGCAGTTGGGGCGCAATATCTGTTGAGGGCACTTTTAATATGTACGAGGGCACTATTACGCGTAATTTGTCTTCCAACGCCAATTCCAATGCTATACACTTTGAAACTAATAGCGGCACCGTTAATATGTACGGCGGTGTGATTGAGAACAATGGAAATCAACGTGCAGGTGCTAATGCCGTGCTAGTTAGCGATCATAACACATTTAATATGTACGATGGCGTAATTAGAGATCAAAACGGTCCTGCTGTTCATTTAAGCAGTGCTTCAACCAGTGGAGTATTTAGCATGTCTGGCGGTAGAATAACAGAAAATAGAGGTTCTGGTATAAGCATGTCGTCTAATTCTCGGGTTAATATATCAGATGCTGCTGAAATTAATAATAATTCAAATGCAGGAGATGGCGGTGGCATTCGTATAACAGGCATTAACGCCATTGTTACCATGACTGGAGGCACAATTGCAGAAAATACTGCCACAGGTCGCGGCGGAGGGATATCATTAGCTGGAACAGATAATGCAGTCAACATGTTTGGTGGTGCAATTGCAGACAATACATCGCTTGGAATTGCTAATGGCACCCAAAGTCAGGGTGGCGGTGTTTATATACGTCCCGATTCTGATGTGCTTTTTAGTATGATAGGTGAAGCATCTTTGCAAACGCCCCGCATTGAAAACAACCACTTGGCGAACAATGGGCAAGGTGGCGGTGTGTTTGTTGGCGGCGGAACCTTTAATATGCAAGGTGGAGTTGTACAACATCACACAATTAATGGCACATTAAGCCGCGGCGGTGGTGTTTTTGTTGGCGGTGCAGGTACTTTTTTACTCGCCGAAGGGTTAGACCGGCCTTATTACCCTGCGGAGATTAGGCATAATTCTGTAGGAGGTATTGGTGGAGGTGTTTTTGTAGATGGTGTTGGTATTATGCGTATGAATACCAGTTCTATTAACCACAATTTTGCTGGTTTAGATGGAGGCGGATTAGGTCTTGGAATTCAAACTTCAGGTAGCACAACTATGCTTGAGCGATTTAATGATGTTCTTAGCAATATTATAGTTGCAGATATTGGCGGTGCGGGTGCTTCTATTGATAATAATACAGCAGGAAATGGCACAAAAGTTAATACGATTTTGGCTTTATCCAATCTGCAAGTAATGCCAACAAGTGGTAACGGATTTGATAATAACGACATTCACTCATTTTTAATGGATGCAGAAGTTCCAACGATTGGGGTAACTGTAGCAAATCATAGGCTTCTCACTAATGATTTAGCAGGTGCACTTGATAACGTTGAGCCAGGAGATATGATCTCTATATATCGTGCTCCTGACATCGCTGAAAACACAAGGTTCGGTGGGTGGATTTTTACTGACGAAGAAGGAAATGCTTTTATACCGATCGCTATTACCCCAGAAGAATATGTTGCTGGCATAGGCTGGCATACGCAGTTTGTTATGCCTAATCATAGCGTTACGGTTATAGGGGTATGGGAGTATATGCTAACCTATACGAAAATTCCTGCGGCTGGAGGTAAAGTTACTGTAATTGCAAATAATATGCCTGTTGCAATATATGACGATACACTTCAAGCGAACAGCGTATGGGTAGAAGAAAATAGCATAATAACAGTTACGGGTGAAGCTAGCTCTCCTTCATGGAGTGTAGTTGCGATGGATGTAACCGGCAGTTCATTTTCAAAAGACCACTCAGATATGCCAAGAAGTATTGTTGGAATTGCACGGATGAGTGCGGCAACGAATGTTGATGTTCGTTTTGAAAGAGTGCCGAGTATTGGAATCGTAATTGAAGTAGATGAAAATGGCGATATTACAGCAAATGTTCCAAACCTTATAGAAAATACTGAGATAAGCGAGGGCGGAACGATAGTAATAACACTATCACCTGAAACAGACGTAGATGATGTGGTGGTAATAACTCCGGAAGGCGGATGGCTTCACGAAATTACTGAAGACGAGGATGGAAATATAATCGTAACGATTATGCCACCTTCACCAAGTATACCGCAAGTTGATATTGACATTACAACAGACAACAATGGCAACATAGTAATTATAGCACCGCCGAGTATTGATTATGATAAAAATACTGATGGCAATGGCAACATTATTATTACGTTCCCGCCAAATACGGGTCTTGATGAAGACAGTATCGCTATAAACTTGCCACCGGATTGGGAGCATGAGGTTAATACTGACGGAAGTGGGAATATAATCGTAACGATTACGCCACCTCCATCAAGTATACCGCAAGTTGATATTGAAATCACAGCAGACAACGGCGGCAGTGTAGTGATTATAGCACCACCAGATATTAACTACAATAAGTCTATTGGTGAGGATGGAAATATCGTAATTGTCTTTTCTCCAAGTCAAAATTTAGATGTAGATAATATCATTGTGAATTTGCCTACAGGTTGGAAGCATGAAATTAAGATTGACGAGGGCGGTAATATTATCGTATCTATTACTCCGCCAAAAGAACAGGATAAGACTAATCCTAACTATCCAACAGGTGAAGATAATAGTTATGGTCAGTGGTGGGCGAATACGCCAACACAACAAATAGCTCAAAATGAACAATCAACTGAATTAGAATATGGAAAAGAAACAGTGGCTGGAATACACCATGCTTTCTTGATTGGATTTGCGGATAATACAATACAACCCAATGGATTAGCTACAAGGGCACAAATTGCAACTATATTTTTCCGACTTATGTCAGACTCGGATAGAGCTAAGTTCTGGAAACAAGATAGTTCGTTTTCCGATGTAGGGATTGATGATTGGTTTAATAACGCTGTATCCACAACGGCTAACGCGGGCATATTTATAGGAATGCCTGAGGGTACATTCCAACCGAATCGTGAAGTTACAAGAGCAGAATTTACAGCTTCAGTAATTAGGTTTATGAACTTAAGTAAGAGTGATACGAGGAAGAATATGTTTGATGATATAGCCACACATTGGGCAGCAGAATATATAAATATAGCAGCTAACAACGCTTGGGTTAGTGGATATGAGGGCTTGGGTGGTCGGTTTATGCCTGACGATGTAATAAGCCGTGCTGAAGTTGCTGCCATAATAAATCGTGCACTTGGGCGACTGCCTGAAAGTGCGTACGATTTATTGCCAGATATGATTACTTGGGTGGACAACTCTGACAAAAATGCTTGGGGTTACATGTATATCCAAGAAGCAACCAATTCTCACTATTATACTCGAGAAGTTGATAGCATTCATGAAACTTGGGAGCAACTTATAATTCCACGAACTTGGGAAGTGCTTGAGCATCGTGATTCTAAACCAGAAGATATTTACGCACCAAAGTGATGCACTGTAATTAACGATGTGAGATATATAAAAACGGCGATAGCGTTGAATATAAATTCAAAGTTATCGCTTTTTTAGCTATATATTGAAAAAATACATTATCCTCGTGCAGGATTAAACACTATGATTATAATTATAATACAACTTTGGATAGAATTAAACGAATTAACTAAAGGTGATGAATTAGATAAGGTTTGAACTATTCGAAATTTTTGAGCAATCAATTTAACACTTAAAGAAACTATGAAAGGTTTATAATAAAAAATAGCAAGCTAGTTTTTGAAACCAAGCTTGCTATTTTTTCGAGGATACATTATCTAAAACTTTGATAAATAATAAAAAAATTGCGGAGGCCGGATTTGAACCAACGACCTTCGGGTTATGAGCCCGACGAGCTACCAGACTGCTCCACTCCGCGTCAATATAAAATTATAATAAATTTCTGGGGGAAGAAGGATTTGAACCTTCGAAAGCATAGCTAACAGAGTTACAGTCTGCCCCCTTTGGCCACTCGGGAACTCCCCCATATTTTGCTAAAGCCGATGACCGGACTCGAACCGGTAACCTGCTGATTACAAGTCAGCTGCTCTGCCAATTGAGCCACATCGGCGAAATAATAAACTCTCAAAAGGCTACTTGACTATTATATCAGATAAAAAATAAAAAAGCAAGCATTTTTTTGAAAAAAAGTTTATTAAATTTAGCAAGTGGGGAAAAGCGTGGCTAATTGGTAATTAATTCGTCAATCTTATTTGCAATATAAGCGATTATATCTTCACATTCGTAAACATCTTTAAGTGGGGCACAATTGATTGAGCCGTATTTTTCTTGGGTGTCTGAAAGAAGGGCTATACGGGCAGATTTTGCAAGTGTTTCGTCGTGCATAATGCCAAAAATCATAACACCTGCTGTGAGGGCATTGCAAATAACACCAATACCAAAACCCGAGCTCATAACTTTGCAAGATTCTTCAAGCTGATGTGTAAGTGGTACGCTGTGTTTTTCTTCAAATGCCTTTAGTATACACAAAGAACAATTATACTCAAGATTATGATATTTAAGAGCTAGTTTATCCATAAAAAATCATCACCAATTTCTTTTTCGACTATTTAATCGATAAGAATGGCGTTTTTTTCTTTTTCTTCGCCGCCTTATCTTTATTATTATATTTATAATAAAAATAATTATGCCTATTAATCCAATCCAATAAGGCACTGCGGCTAAAGTAAAAGCGTTTTCTCGTATAAAATTACGATAAAATGTAAAATCTGTTTGAAAAGTGCGTTCGAAAATAGCGGTATCTGCCAAGATGTAGTCAGAAAAAAGAAGGGTGCCATCAAGGTGGTAAAAAATTTGCCCCATAACCTGTCCTTCTTCTATTGGAAGGGTGAATAGCTTGGTTTCGCCATCTTCTTCACATATTTCGTACAAGTCTTCGTTAAAAATTATGTTTTTTTCAATTCTTTCAAATTGTGCATCTGAAAGAAAATCGCTAAATTCGCCCCATACTGAAACAGTTATAGTATTTTCAAGCCCCAGTGGCGGATTATTAAGCTCGATTTTTCCAATAATTTCGCCGGAGTGTTGAATTTGCAAAAAATTGAAATTATCAAAGCCGTAATTGAAAAGAGCTATGGTGTCGTCGTATCTAAGTGCACGCTCTTCTGCACCTAAAACAACCGAAACTAGCCTTTTGCCATCTTTTTCGGCAGCGGCGGCAAGGCAAAATCCAGCAGGGGTTGTAAATCCAGTTTTTATGCCTATTGTGTACGGATAAAAGTGTGCAGTAGACGAAATAAGAGAGTTTGTATTATGCCAAAGATATTCTTGAACTCTTAAAGTTTCATCTTCTAAAATAGCTCCAAAGCCTTCAAACCTAAATTCTTGAACGACTGATGCCAAAACTTCATTTTCCAAAACGGCCATAGATATAAGTGCTAAATCACGAGCTGTTGAAAAATGTTCGTCGTCATGCAAGCCATGAGGGTTTACAAAGTTGCTGTTTACGGCACCAAGCGAGCGAGCTTTTTGATTCATAAGCTCGGCAAAAAGCACCTCGGCTTCTGCTAGAGGCATTTGATGATTACCCGAGTGCCTTCTTGCAACATTAAGTGCAACGGTGTGGGCTGTGTCGTTCCCAGAAGGAAGCATTAAAGCCCTAACCAAATTTAGTCCAGTTATATGCTCTAAAACTTGATGACCTGCACGGCTTGCATATAAAGGTGCAGCCTGAACCTCGACACCGGTAATAATAACTTCATCAACATCTATATAATCAAGCATAACAAGAGCTGTTACAATTTTTGTTACACTTGCTGGATACATACGAACATCGGCGTTTTTCTCAAATAAAACATTGCCTGTTGTTACTTCTATTAAAATTGCACTTTCAGAATTTAGGTGAAGTTCTTCACTTTCTGAAGCTATAATTATGCTTGATGGAATTATCAAAATAATCGCAAAAAAGCAGGCTAAAATTTTTTTTATCATTAGTTTCAACTCCGTAAATGTTTCTCAATTTTTATATAAATAATTATCGCCAGAACCATTTTAATTAAATCTCCCGGAATAAAAGGGGTGCCAACTACAAATAACGCTGATACAAAGTTTGTGCCAGAAACAACGCTAAACCACACAACACCAAAAAGGTATATTATAATAAGCCCTGCAATGCAACTTGCAGAAGCTTTTACAACTTTTTGTGTTCTAAGTTTTTCATTAAGAAAACCTATAACAAAGCTTGCTGGAATAAAGCCTATTAAAAAGCCACCTGTAACGCCTAAAATATGTCCGATTCCCGAGCCAAAGCCACTAAACACGGGCATACCTAGAGTGCCCATCAATAAGTAAACTGTCATAACAAGAGTACCAAGGTTTTTGCCAAGCAAAAGTGCAACTAAAAATACCACAGCTGTTTGCATTGTGATTGGTGCAGGCGAAAAAGGCACAGGAAAAGAGATTATAGCACTAATACACATAAGTGCTATAAATACCCCACAAAGTGTTAATTTTAATGTTTTTTTATTCATGATTTGCAATACCTTAAGTTTTTATATTGTTTTCTTATTTTTATGGATTATTTCGTTTTCAATATTAATTATCTAAATATAAATATTATACAATCATTTTGAATTATTGTCAATTTTTTTAACATTTTAGCTAGCCTTAGCTCGCAAGGCTCGATGAAATGATTTGCCATTACCGTTAATTAAAAATAACTTCATTAATTAAATCGGCTAGTAGTTCCATGGTGTTAAATGCCTCTTCCATGGTGTTGTGCTGCGAACCAACTTCTACAAGCAAAGAATGGGGTTTCATATGCGTACTAAACCTAAATGCCTTTAGATATAGTCGACGCATGAGTCCCGGAAAAAACTCGTTTGCCGCAATTTGCATGTTAAAACTAAGTGCCAAATTTGCATCAAGATTAGGATTTGGCAGGCTAGGAAGCTCACGAACTATGCCATTTTCAGCTAAAGCCGAAACACCGTTTACAAACATTAGCCGTGCATGGGGTCTGCCGTCGATATAGGTTACTAGGTGTGGGTTTGGGTCTATACCATCTCGGTGGAGGTCGATAACCACTTGTATGGATGGATTTTCCTCAAGAATACGCTGTATAGATACCTCCATCCGCTCATAAGAGCCGCCTCTTGCCGAAACGCCATCTATAACATCGTATACACCTGTGTGATGCATTGTGATAATACCATGCTTGTTTTCAAGATAATACTGCAACCAAACACCAGCACCAACAACACCTGTGTAGATGTTTGTTGGGTCTGAATCTACAAAAAATTCTGTTCCTGCGTGGGTATGAAATATTAAAACTTGCGGG
>WQZK01000028.1 GCA_009780765.1 Defluviitaleaceae bacterium | reverse complement strand
TTAAAGCCAAGCGTTTTATCGAAAAGGTCTTGATTATACGCAGCAATACAGCAACTACCAAGCCCAAGAGCCGCAGCACTTAACATAGCATTTTGACCTGCATGACCTAAATCAATTAAAACAACACGGTGAGCCGCATTGTTATAACGCCACTCTGCACGATAAGGAACACAGCTAAAAATTAACACTACAGAAGCATGGGCCCCCCAAGTTTGACCAGCCAAAAGGTTTTTCATTTGCTCTGTGTAGTCTTCTTCAAATGTGCCAATAAATTCGATTGCAACTGTTTTTTCGCCTACATTCTCTAAAGGAGCATAGCGGTAAAAGCCAGGTTTTAAACCTTCTACACTTCTAACTGCAACATATAGCTCAAACGGGTGGCGACATCCGCCACTAGGCACAGGGCGTAAAACAGCTTGTTTATTTTGCCCACGATACTCCTGCATGCCTTGTGTACTCCAAAGTAAAAATGCCAATTGCTCCATAGTCATAGGTTTATCAGCATAAGCTCTTTCACTACGACGAATGTCTAAAAGTTCTTCATAAGACTTAATTGTAACTACATTTTCAAACGATGGTAGAATAGTAACCTCGCCAGTAATAGCTTTGCTATGTGGCGGCACTTCAATGCCTTTCGCTTGATCGCTCTCGCCCATAGGTTCTGAAAAGTTTGGGCAGTGCATAAACTTTCTGTTTTGTTCGATTTTAGACATTAAATTCACACTCCTAATAATTTTACTTTGTATTGTATAATAAATTAATACAAAGGTTTACATTTTTAAAATATATTAATATATTAGATTTTTCTTTACTAATATAAATAAGTATAGCATTAAATTTCTAATAAATCAATAAAAAATATCCAAATTTTATTATGCCGTTTTTACTTGACTTTGTCAAAAAATTATCTTATTATATAAGTGAGATTAATTAACTTAATAAGTAATTGTAAATGACCATGGAGGTGTACTAATGGCTAAACTTGTAATAAAGGAAGAATTATGCAAGGGATGTTCGCTTTGTGTTGTAGCATGTCCTAAAAAAATTCTGGAACTAAGCCCTCAAATTAACAAAAAGGGATATAATCCAGTTACATGTAAAGATTTAGACGCATGTATTTCTTGTGCTTTTTGCGCAACAATTTGTCCAGATATTGTTATAGAAGTTAATAAATAAGGAGGGGTGGTATTATGAATAGAGAACTTATGAAAGGAAACGAGGCTATTGCAGAAGCAGCGATTAAATGCGGATGTCGTTATTTTTTTGGTTATCCGATAACGCCTCAAAATGAAATACCAGAATATATGTCTTTAAGGATGCCACAAGTTGGCGGTGCTTTTGTTCAAGCAGAAAGCGAAGTTGCAGCTATCAACATGGTTTATGGTGCTGCTGGTTGTGGAGCTAGAGTTATTACGAGTTCTTCAGGTCCTGGCATGAGCCTTAAAATGGAAGGGATTTCTTACATAGCTGGTGCAGAGCTTCCATGCGTAATTGTAAACATAATGCGTGCAGGCCCTGGGCTTGGTGGTATCCAACCATCTCAAAGCGACTACTTCCAAACTGTGAAGGGTGGCGGGCATGGTGATTATAATACGCCTGTTTTAGCTCCTTCTAATTTGCAAGAAGCGGTTGATTTTACTCAACTCGCGTTTGATATTGCTGAAAAATATCGTACGCCTGTAATCATCCTTGGAGATGGACTTTTAGGTCAAATGATGGAACCTGTTGTTATTGAAGAGAAAAAACCTCTTGATATAGATAGGTCTTGGGCTTCTACTGGTTGGGATGGAAAGAGCCGCAAACCTGCAAGAATTAACTCTCTTAACTTAAATACAGAAGATTTAGATGCTCATAACGCTAAATTACAAGCAAAATACAAAACAATTAAAGAAAATGAAGTTAGATATAAGGAATATAAAACAGAAGATGCAGAAATTTTAGTTGTAGCTTATGGCACAAGCGGCAGAATTTCTTACTCTGCGGTTGATGAAGCTCGTGAAGCTGGCGTTAAAGTTGGTGTTTTCTGCCCACTTACATTATGGCCTTTCCCTGAAAAACAATTATTTGAAGCAGCAAAAGGCAAAAAAGCTGTTGTTGTTGTTGAAATGTCGGCAGGTCAAATGCTTGAAGATGTTAAGCTTAATGTTCCTCATGATGTGCCTGTGCATTTCTTTGGAAAGCCTGGCGGTTCGGTACCTTCTAGTGAGGCTATCGCTGCCGAAATTAAAAGAATTAAGGAGGTGTGCTAATGCAACCCGTATTTAGAAAATCAGAAATGCTTGTGGATAAACCTTTCCACTATTGCCCTGGGTGTACGCATGGCATTACACACAGGCTTGTTGCGGAAGTTTTAGAAGAATTAGGTGTTGGAACTAGCTCTGTTGGGGTTGCACCGGTTGGGTGTTCGGTTCTTGCTTACGAATATTTTAATTGCGATATGCATGAAGCGGCACACGGTCGTGCACCTGCTGTTGCAACTGGAATTAAAAGAGTTTTACCTGATAATGTTGTTTGGACTTACCAAGGCGATGGAGATTTAGCTTCTATTGGTACGGCTGAAATCGTTCATGCAGCAGCTCGTGGTGAAAATATTACAACAATATTTATTAATAATGCAATATATGGTATGACTGGCGGCCAAATGGCTCCTACAACTCTTGAAGGTCAAAAAGCTTCAACTTCGCCTTTAGGAAGAGATTTGAGTGTTGCTGGATACCCTTTAAAAGTTTCTGAAATGCTTTCTCAGTTAGATGGCCCTGCTTATATTGAAAGAGTTTCTATGCACGATGTTAAACACATTAGAGCGGCTAAAAAAGCTATCAAGAAAGCTTTTGAGTACCAAACTCAGAAAAAAGGTTTTACTATGATTGAGATTTTATCAACATGCCCAACTGGTTGGAAAGTTACTCCACCAGCTGCTATGAAGTGGTTAGAAGATAATATGCTTCCATACTATCCATTAGGCGTTTACAAAGATATTGATGGAGGTGCTAAATAATGAAAATGGTTTTATCTGGATTTGGCGGGCAAGGTATGCTTCTCGCAGGCCAACTTTTAGCTTATGCTGGAATGCTTGAAGGGCTTAATGTTACTTGGCTTCCATCTTACGGCCCTGAAATGAGAGGTGGCTCGGCAAACTGCTCGGTTATTATATCTAAAGAAATGGTTGGAAGCCCAACTATTCCAACACCTGATGTTGTTGTTGCTATGAACCAGCCTTCTTTTGATAGCTTTATAAATAAAGTTAAGCCTGGTGGGTTATTTATATACAACAAAACTCTTGTTACAACTGTAACTACAAGAGATGATATTACAATGATTGCACTTGATGCAACTCAAATTGCAGCCGATCTTGACAATTTAAGGGTTGCAAATATGGTTTCTTTAGGCACACTTATCAAACATACGGGTATTGTTAAGCCTGAATCAGTTTTAAAAGCTCTTGCTATTAAATTTGGTGAAGACAAGAAACATTTACTCGAAATTAATGAAAAAGCTATTGCAAAAGGTGCAGAAGTTGCATAATTTGCTATGAAAAAATAATCGGCAAGGGTGCTTTTTGCACCTTTGTCGTTTTGTCGTAAATAAGGATGTGAGAAACTGTGGAATACGCAGTAGAAAAAATGACATCTAAAGATATGGCTGAAGTTTATAGAATAAACTTAGAGGCCTTTGGAGATGAGCCTGAATGGCTTGAAGAAGCTGTTGGTGATTCTGATGCGTTTTGCTTTGTTGCTCGTTCTAGCGGCAAGGTTGTTGGTCATGCAATTATTTATAATAACACTTGGATAACTCCAAACTACTGCAAAATAGCAACAATTGCGGTTTCCAAAGCTTATCATGGCAAAGGTATAGGCAAAGCACTTATTTTAAAAATTTTAGATACAGCAAAAGAACTTGGTCTTGATAGAATTAAGCTTGAAGTAGATACAGAAAACTATGGTGCTATGAAGTTATATAAATCTTTAGGCTTTCGTACGCATGAATTTAAAGAAGGTTATTATTATCAAACTGGTGGCGACGCATACATCATGTGGCGCTTTGAAGACAAGAAAACGGAGGAGATTAACATGAGAAATGATTTTAAGGTTTTAGCAATAAACCCAGGCTCAACGAGCACAAAAATCGCTCTTTTTAACGGGGACGAAACTTTAGAGGTAATTGTTGTTAGGCACGAAAAAGAAGATATTGATAAATATAGCGGCATTTTAGAGCAAGATGAGTACAGAGAAAGAGTTATCAAAGAATGTTTAAAAGAAAAAGGCTTTGATATTAATACTTTAGATGTTGTTGTTGGTCGTGGCGGTCTTATCAAGCCTATGGCAAGTGGTACATATAGCATTAATGAGGCTATGGTTAATGACTTGCATTTGCCATTTGCAGCAAACCACGCATCTTCTCTTGGTGGAATTATTGCAAAAAGAATTGGCGATAGCTTAGGTATTCCGAGTTTTATTGTAGACCCTGTTGTGGTTGATGAAATGCTTCCAATTGCAAAACTTACGGGTCTTAAAGATGCCCCACGAAGGAGTTTGTTCCATGCTCTTAACCAAAAGGCAGTTGCAAGAAGATGTGCAAAGCAGATAGGTAAACCTTATGAAGATTGCAAATTCATCGTTGCTCACATGGGCGGTGGAGTTAGTGTTGGTGCTCATGTTTTAGGTCAAGTTTTAGATGTTACTGATGGCATGTTTGGCGAGGGTCCAATGTCGCCTGAGCGTGGCGGTGCTATTCCTGTTGTAACTTTGCTTGATGCTATTATTTCAGGCAAGCTTGATATTAAAGAAACTAGAAGCAAACTTACTAAAAACAGCGGTGTTGTAGACCATTTAGGAACAAATAGCTTTATTGAAGTTTGTGACAGGGTTAAAGCAGGCGACGAAGAGGCAAAATTCGTTTTAGAAGCCATGGCTTATCAAACTGCTAAAAATATTTGCATGATGATGGCACCAATTCAAGGTAAGCCAGATGCTATAATTTTAACAGGTGGTCTTGCTTATGCTGATCTTTTAACAGACGAAATTAAAAAATATATAAGCCACTTAGCAGAAGTTGTTGTTTATCCAGGTGAAGGCGAAATGGAAGCTTTGGCAGAAGGTGCACTTAGAGTTATAAGAGGCGAAGAAAGTGCTAAAGTATACTAATGACAATTCTCAACAAACATCTGGGTTTTCTATCGGTCATAACGTCGCTTGCGATGGCAGCGGCTTCCCTCTGAAAACGCCAGTGTTTGGTTGGAATTGTCATATAATTAAGCAAAATAATGATATAGTAAAGTATTTGCAGAGAGATAATATAAATCTTAATGCCTTCAGCTATCTAAATTATGACAAAAATGCTGATGTTTATTTGTATGATAATGATATTAACAATGGTGTAATCGTTGGAAATGAGGAGCAGGACTTTTTCTTTCTTGTAACAGACAGAATAAGTTTTTTAGAAGAGTTTTGGGGTAGTCTTTCTGAAGGACATAAATGTTTTTCGGCTGTTGAAAAATCTATTGCTAGTATTTTTACTAAGGATAAGAAAATTGAATGGCAAAGCCCTTGCCAAGTTTATGCTTTGTCTGGTGAATTTGAGTATATCGAAAACTTAGACTACAAAGACGAAAGCTTGAATGTAGACGATGCAGTAGAAGTTGATGAATACTACACTTATAGAGATGAGGATAGCGTTAATCGTATACGTGAAAGTATTGAAATTTATGATAGTTCTTGTATTAAAATAGATGGCGAACTTGCCGCATGGTGCTTAGTTCATGCAGAAGATGGCTCTATGGGTCCACTTTTTGTTAAGGAAGAATTTAGAGGGCTTGGGCTTGCAAAAACTGTTTCAGAGAGGCTGATTAACAAACTAATTGCAAAAAACATAATTCCATATGTGCAGATTGTTGAAAGCAATAATCCTTCGCTTTCGCTTATTAAAAAAATTAGTGGCATGGTTTATTCGCATGATTGTATGTGGTTTGGAATTAACAAATAGGAGGCTTTCATATGAAACAACTAATCATTTATGCAGATATGGAAGGTGCATCGGGTATTTTTGACGAGCAACGCTCTTGGCTTTTTAATGGCACTGATGATTGGCGTAAATTTGGGCGTGATTGCATTACATCAGATGTTTTAGCGGTCTGTAATGCCGCAGTTGATTTTGGCATTGATGAAATACTATTATATGATGGTCATTTTGCTGGAAATTGTGAGTTTAATGTGATGCTTGAGAAGCTTCCACCAATTGTTAAAGTTTTTGATGTTAAAGATAGATGCTTTGATTGGAGAAGAATTAGAGGGCAAGCAAAACAAAGGCCTTTTGGGATTATAACAGTTGGGCAACACGCAAGAAATGGTGAAGAAAATGCCTATTTTCCACACACTATACAATCTCCACCTATTAAAAATATGTATATAAACGGACTGCACGTTGCAGAAATTGGTCAGGCTGTATTAAGTTTTTGTAATACACCATACTTGGCTAATATTGGTTGTGCAGCTTCTATGAAAGAGGCTTTGGAGCTTTCTTCTAAAATTGTAACGGTTACAGTGAAAGATAAAGCCACAGGTTACGAACCATCAAAAGAAGAAGCATACCCGCTTATTTATCAAGGCACAATAAAGGCATTAGAACAAGCTGAACAGGCTGAAATTGTAAAAATTAAGCCACCGTATCTATTTTCTATGGAATTATGTGTTGGGTATGAATTTGACCAAACTCAAGAAATAAGTTGGCGAGGCACTGTTAATACTACAAAAGCTGAATGGACAGCACCAAATATTGAAATAGGGCTTGAAATTTTTAACTATGTTCGCGGCTTGTTAAGAAAAATATAAAATTAAGGAGTGTTTTACATGAATAATAAACCAATACCAATAGAAGTATCGGCAAGACACGCTCACCTTTGCGAAGAGAACACTAAAAAACTGTTTGGCGAAGGGTATGAGCTTAAAATTAAAAGAGAGTTAAGCACGCCGGGTTACTATGTTGTAGAAGAAAGGGTAGACCTTGCAACTGAAAAAAAAGAGCTTAAAAATGTAGGGATTTTAACACCTCTTAGAGGGCAAACTCAGATTGAAATTTCTATGACGGATGCTAGAAGCTTAGGTATTAATCCACCAGTTCGCTTAAGTGGTGATCTTGCTGGTTCTACAGGTATAAAGCTTACTGGGCCTAACGGAAGTGTAGAGATTAAAGAGGGTGTTATTATAGCTAAGAGGCACATCCACATGAGCGAAGCAACTGCAGAAAAATACGGAATTGTGGATAAGCAAGTAGTTTCGGTTAAAACTTGTGGCACAAGGCCAGCTATTTTAGAAGATGTTGTGGTTCGTATTGCACCAGATTTTATTGATAGTATGCATATTGATACGGACGAAGCAAATGCTTGTGGTATTCAGAGTGGTGAAATTGGCTACATAGTTTAATAATTTTAAGGGCGATGAGTTGTTCGCCCTTGTTTTTTTATATCTATAGCTTGCCAAACTTATGATTTTTTGATAAACTATAAGTATGTCTTAAAAATAAGGAGTGTTCGTATGAAAGTTATACTTTTAGAGGATATAAAAGGCGTTGGCAAGAAAGGTGATATAATAAATGCAAGTGATGGCCATGCAAGGAATTTCTTGCTGCCAAGAAAACTCGCAGTTGAGGCTACTGCAAAAAACCTAAACGACTTAGAACTTAAAAAGAAAGCTGAAGAGCAAAGAAAAGCTGACGAGCTTCAAGAAGCACAAGATTTTAAAGCAAAAATTGAAACCAAAACAGTTGAAATTTCTGTTAAAACTGGTGATGGTGGCAGATTATTTGGCTCAGTTACAAATAAAGAAGTTGCTGAGGCATTGGCTAGCCAAACGGGTATTGTGATAGACAAAAAGAAAATTTCTGTTGGAGCTATTAAATCTGTTGGAGAATTTAGTGCAGACATTAAGCTTCACCCAAAGGTTAGCTCTAGTCTTAAACTAATTATTAAATCAATCTAAGGGACATAAGAATGGAATTTTATGAAGATTTTAATCAAAGTAACGAAAAAATAATTTCAAGAGTTTTGCCAAACGATACAGAGGCCGAACAGGCCATTTTAGGTTCTATATTCTTCGGTATAGAGCCTTTAAGTATTGCCTATGAAAGGCTTAAGTCAGACGATTTTTACAGGGCAGACCACAAGGTTATTTTTGAAACTATGGTAGAGCTTTTTGTTAAAAACATAGCTGTTGATTTAATTACCTTAACAAATAGGCTTGACGAAAAGGGGCTTTTAAACACAATAGGAAACGAGTACCTAATTACTTTGTATGGCTCGGTTTCTACAGGTGCAAATATCAGGCATTATATTGATATTGTTGAAAAAAAATCTATACTTAGAAAGCTTATTTCTGCTAGTGGTGAAATTTCTAATGAAAGTTACTCAGGCGAAAAAGATGTTGAAGATATTATCGAACTTGCCGAAAAAAGTATTTTTAATATTATAGAAAATAGAAGTAGTGATGATTTTTCGCCAATTCACGAGGTTCTAACAACTGCTATTGAAAAAATTGAAGAAATTTATAAAAATAAAGGTGGCATTACTGGCGTTGAAACAGGGTTTACCGATTTTGATAGAAAAACCGCAGGGCTTCAAAAGTCGGACCTTATTTTGATTGCAGCAAGGCCATCAATGGGAAAAACGGCTCTTGCTTTAAACATTGCACAGCATGCAGCCGTTAAAAAAGGATTAAGTACGGCTATTTTTAGCTTAGAGATGAGTAAAGAGCAGCTTGTAAACAGGCTTTTATGTTCTGAGGCGATGGTTGATGCCCAAAAGCTTAGAACAGGTTCTTTAGAAGGTACTGATTGGGAAAAAATTGCTGATTCTATTGGCCCGCTTTCAGAGGCACCACTTTATATAGACGATACACCGGGAATTACCTTGATGGAGCTTAGGGCAAAATGTCGCCGTTTAAAGCTTGAAAAAGGGCTTGATTTGGTTCTGATTGACTATTTGCAGCTTATGAGTGGAAGTGGCTCTAAATCGCAGGCTAATCGCCAGCAAGAAATTTCTGATATTTCAAGAGGGCTTAAAGGCTTGGCTAGAGAAATGAACGTTCCTGTTATTGCACTTAGCCAGTTAAGCCGTGCGGTAGAGGGTAGGGCAGATAAACGCCCAATGCTTTCAGACTTAAGAGAATCGGGTGCGATAGAGCAAGATGCTGATGTTGTTTCATTTTTGTATAGGGATGAATACTACAACCCCGATACCGAAAAGAAAAACATGGCAGAAGTTATAATTGCAAAGCAAAGAAATGGTCCAACAGGCACGATTGATTTAATTTGGATGGGTAATTACACAAAATTTAGAAGCGTTGAGAGGTAAATGTATTGAACAAAAAAAATAAAAAAATATTATTAGGTATGTTTTATACTTTTTTTGTGTGTGGATTTATAGCACTTATGCTTGGAGCGATACTACCATCACTTATGGAAGCATACGAGCTTGATTATGATATTGCTGGGTTGTTTTTTTCGGCTAATTCTGTTGGAAGTTTGCTTGCAAGCTTTGTTGTTGGTTTTTTTGCACCTAAGCTTGGATTAAAAAAGACAATAATTATATTTTCACCTTTGGTTTTTCTTGCATATATAGGTGTTGCTACGACAAATATTGTATTTTTACTTATACCTCTATTTGTTTTTGTAGGGCTTGGCCTTGGGTGCGTGAATAATATAAATAATTTTATACTTTCAGGGCTTGCCGAAAATAAGCCAGAATATATAAGCCTTTCGCACATGTTTTTTGCGATAGGTGCATTTGTTTCACCATTTTTAGCTTCTTTAATTATGGCTAGTGGATTTGGATTTAAGAATATTATTTATATTGGAATAATACTTGCAATTAGTATGGTTTTGATATATTTTGTGCTTCCTGTCGGTGATTTTTCTGCTAAAGTAAATAAGGTTGAGCGAAATACTGCCGAAAAGCCATTTTATAAGCATGTTAATTTTTACTTAGCAGGATTTCTATTATTTTTTTATTTAGGTATGGAAATGGGCATTAGTGGTTTCTTAGTTGCATATCTAACCGATTATCTAAGTTTAGATTTCGACTTTGCAACGAGGCAGCTTTCATTTTTGTGGCTTATGATTATATTAGGCAGGCTATTAACTGCGTATTTGTCAAGTAAAATAAAAAAGACTACAATACTGCTAATAAGCACCCTAGGGGCAATTGCTACATTTGTAGGCTTTTTGCTAGTTTCAAATCCGGCCACTATAACTCTTATAGTTTTGGCATTTGGGCTTTTTATTTCTAGCATTTTCCCAATGACTATCGCATCGGTTTCAGGCATATTAAAGCAATCTAGCAGTGCTATGGGTGCATTTTTAGCAATTGTAGGGCTTGGTGGAATTTTTGTACCAATGATTATTGGATTTTTAGCACATAGATTTACTATTATGACTGGGATGAGGTCGGTTATAGTTTCAGTAGTGTTAATGGTTTTATGTGCGATTTTGTTAAAAGTAAGTGTTATTACGAATATAAACTCTAAACATTTGCATAACTCCTCTCAGCGTAAAAAATACCCCTAAGATATTCTTGGGGGTATTTTTGTAGGATTTACACACCTACTATATTAAAAACCTTGAAATAAGATAGCCGCCAACAAGTCCAATTAAACAAAATATAATATTCCAAAGCAATGACATGCGACCTGATTTTTTATGTACCTTCTCCACTTGTCCACCAAATATTTTAGTAACTGCTTCAACTTCTTCTTGATTTAATTGAGCAATGATTTGAGAAGTCGAAGCCTCTTCTTTCCACTTCTCAGCTAATTCTTTTTGTTTAGAAAACTCAATCTCAATTTCATACATCAACTCAGAAGATTTTTTTAATGAAATCATTAATTCATCAATCTTGTTTGTTAATACCTGTGAATTTTTAGTAGATTTGATTTTGTAAAAAGTGTTTTCAGTTTGTCTGCTCCAATATTGCCACCCATAGTGGAAGAAAGAGCGGAAGAAAGAACATTTATAAGGATTTCAAGTATATTATGCACTTCTTACGTCCTCTTTTTCATGCTTTTAATTGGTATGTTGGCATAAAGCGTTGGTAGTTTTTCACCTGTATTTTCTGAATCAGCCTGAGAAATTTGAATATCAAGCCCTTCTTCGTCAATTTCCATATAATTTGATATAACTTTTATAATATCATTCTTAAGCATTTCTAAAACTTGAGTACCACAATTAACTCTATCATGGACTAAAATAAGCTTAAGCCTATCTTTTGCAACATCTTTTGAGGAGCCTTTATTTCTACTAAAAAATTTGAATAAATCCATAATATACCCCCTTATTTAGAAGAACTAAACAGCTTTTTAACCTTAGAAAAAAAGCCACTATTTTCTTCAAAACTCATAAACGGAACCTCTTCACCGCAAAGCCTTTTTGTTATGTCTCTGTAGGCTTGTCCCGCTTTAGAAGTATCAGACAAAACAGCAGGTTCGCCACGGTTTGAAGAAACAACGATATGTTCGTCATCAGGAACAAGCCCGATAATGTCAACGCCAAGAATTTCTGTAACATCTTCAACCGCCATCATATCGCCACGCTTAACCATTTCGATACGTATTCTATTTAGGATTAGGGCAGGGGATTTTAAATCATTGGCTTCTAGAAGGCCTATAACCCTGTCGGCATCTCTAACGGCAGAAACTTCTGGAGTTGTTACAACAATTGCACGGTCGGCCCCAGCTATTGCATTTTTAAAGCCTTGCTCAATACCTGCAGGGCAGTCGATTATTATAAAATCAAACTCTTCTTTAAGTTCTGTACAAAGTTTTTTCATCTGCTCTTCCGAAACGGCAGATTTATCCTTTGTTTGTGCTGCTGGTAATAAAAACAAGGTAGAATAACGCTTGTCCTTTATAAGTGCTTGCTTAAGGCGGCAATTACCCTCAATAACATCAATCAAATCGTACACAATACGATTTTCAAGACCTAAGATAACATCAAGATTTCTAAGCCCAATATCTGCATCTACAAGGCAAACTTTTTTGCCAAGAACTGCAAGACCTGTACCAAGATTAGCACTAGTTGTTGTCTTACCAACGCCTCCCTTGCCAGAGGTTATTACTATAACTTCACTCATGTTTTATTTCCTCCTAAAAACGAATAATTCGTCAAAATAATCTAATATAGTGAATTAATTTGAAAACAATAACGCAAAGTGTTAATTGTTTTAAGTTAGATGAGTTATTTAAATTGCGGTTTTCAACTTAAATAACTATAACTTATTTTACCACATTTAAACTAAAGGTGCAATATAAATTTGCCCTTCATGAATATAAGCATATGTAGGCAATGTTTGCTTGGTGTTTTTCTTGCCATATTCTTCTGCAATGCTTGTAATAATATCTGCAATTCTAAGAGCAGATGGCACAAGGTTTAAAGCCGCAACAAAACAATCACGGTCGCCCTTAGAGCCTGCATGAGCAAGCCCTTTTAATGCACCCATAACAATTATATTTCCTGTTGCAACAATTTCACCGCCAGGGTTTACATCGCCAATAACAACAACAGAACCTTCATGTTTAATGGCCTGCCCACCTCTTAAAGAACCACGGTGGAAAATAGTATCATTTTGCCTAGCTGTAGTTAAGTTTTGCAAAGATGGCGAGCCAGTTACTTCTTTAATTTTTGCACCACTTGCTCTTATTAGGTTTAAAAGTTCTTCTTCTTCAGCTTTTTTAAGCACTTTACCCTTAAAAGTTACAGAAATATTTGAACCCTTAAAAAAACTTTCAGATTGTTTGATTTTTTCTAAAAAAGAGGAAGAAAGTTCTTTAAATTTTTTGGCCTCGTCCAAAATTACCAAAACCTCGTCATTTACTATTTTAAACACTACATTACTATCGCTCATAACTATACCCTCCATATTACCTATTGATTATTATCTAACTAATGTATTTGTTTCTAAAGG
The DNA here is from genome assembly GCA_009780765.1 of Defluviitaleaceae bacterium. Taxonomy (GTDB): domain Bacteria; phylum Bacillota; class Clostridia; order Lachnospirales; family UBA5962; genus WQZK01. The sequence goes on along the minus strand of WQZK01000028.1, from coordinate 1,083 downwards.
CCTTAAAGGCTGTGTATCGAACTGAAAAAAAGCTTCTAAAACTCTTCTGCCAATTTGTGTTGCAGGTGATGGAAAACCATCAATATGGCTAAAAGGTGCAGATACATATATGGCTATTTGCGGATTATCAAAAGGTGCAAATGCGTTAAATGATGTATGTGATGGCCTATTGTGCATTTCTTCTGCTGTTCCTGTTTTACTACCAATAGACATAGGAAAACCGTTAAAAAGATTTACAGCAGTACCATTTCGCCCTTCTGTAACTGCGAGCATACCTTGGTGTACAGCTTCCCATGTAGAAGCGGAAATATCAACACCCATATCCACAGTGGTTGGAACATGCCTTATAATATTATCTCTTGAAACTATTTTATTAAGAAGATGCAAGTCTCTAAGCTCGCCTTTTGTAGCCAAAGCACCTGTATATTTAACCATAACGGCAGCACTATACGAGTTAAATGCCTGACCTATTGCAGATGCGGCAGTATCACCGCCAAACCAAGGCTCACCCCTATGAGTTTCCTTAAAAGTAGGGGAAGAAAAAGCTCCTAAGCTATTACCAATTTCAACACCAGAGCGCTGGTCTAAGCCAAAAGCACGCATATAGGTATTTAATGTTTCTATTCCTAAAAGAGGATTATCAGGAGATTCATCTCCAATACTAAAAAGAACATCTGCAAAAAAGAAATTACTTGAACGCTCAATAGCATTTATCACATTTATTCTTCCAAAACTTGAGCTGCTCCATGAGCGTAGATATGGTCTACCTGCCCTTGTAAATACAACTTCATCATGAATTATTGTATTTGTGTCAATAATGCCAAATTCGAGAGCTGCTATTGCAGAAATCATTTTAAAAGTGGAGCCAGGTGCACGGTTTTCTTGAAACGGGCGGTTTACGCCCGGTTCGGTAGGGTCATCCTGAAGCCTAAAAAATATATCGTTAAAATTTGTTATAAATTCATTGTTATCATAAGATGGATATGTTGGAGCTGCTAAAACCGCACCAGTTTGAACATCCATTACAACAAGAGATGCCGAAAATGGGTCTAACGCTGCTGTTTGAGGCGTTATTTCTCCAAG
>WQZK01000027.1 GCA_009780765.1 Defluviitaleaceae bacterium | reverse complement strand
GTAGACATATCAACGCCCCTAACCTTGTTCATATCAGGATGCCCTTGTAGATTGCTATCAATCGCTCTTAGATTTTCAAGTTCTTTAATATCAAAAAAGCCCCTTAATCCAAGTGCTGCATATAAAGCTGGAGCAGTATGCCCTTTAGATAGAACAAACCTATCACGATTTGGATCTTCTGGGTTTTCGACATTCATTTCATCGAAATAAAGAGCCGAAATAAGCTCCGCTATAGACAAAGACCCTCCAGGATGACCAGATTTTGCGTTAAAAATACCTTTTAGTGCGTGATGCCTAATTTTTTCTGCAATAATTTGCAGCTCTGCTGTTTTAGACAAAATAATTCCCTCCTAAGATTATTGGCAATGTTGCCTACTCCTTTGCTTCGTTTGTATCTTTTGTAGTTCTTTTCTTGTATACGTACAAAACACATAAAAGTGCCAAGAAAAACACACCTAAAATCATAAGTGCAAAAAAGTTTCTAATAGCTATGGCTATTGAAAAAATGCCAGTTAATAGCGATATACCGTAAAGAATAGCAACAGCTTGCTTTTGAGAGTAACCCCTATCTATAAGCCTGTGGTGAAGATGTCCACGGTCAGCCGTCATAATATGCTTGCCATTATAAGCCCTTCTAATCATGGCAAACAATGTATCTAAAATAGGGAGTGCCATAGATAAAACAGCAACAATAACAACAAGTATCGTATAAGATTTAAATACACCCAAAATCGAACTTACTGCAAGAACATAACCGAGAAATGTTGCCCCCGTGTCGCCCATAATAAGCTCTGCTGGGTTAAAGTTTCTTGGTAAAAACCCAAGGCAACTTCCCGCAAGCGTTGCAGCCAAAACAACTGCAAGCGGCGAACCTGTAATTATACAAAGTACCATCAAGCACAAAGCACATATGCTTGAAACGCCCGCAGCAAGCCCATCAACACCATCTATAAGGTTTACAGCATTTATAAGCCCAACAATCCAAATTATAGTGATTGGTGCAGAAAGAACGCTTAAATGTTCTCCCATAGGCCACATCGAAACATCTATCCTCGTACCCGTTAAAACAACAATTAAAGCCGCAAGTATTTGAACTGCAAGCCTTATTTTAGCACTTAACCCACCTTTTGAATTTCTCACGTCATCTAAGGCACCGAGTGCCGCAATTATAATTGCCCCTATTAAAAACCCTATAAATTGCCTATCTCTAAATTCTTGCTGAAAGGGCATTATAACAAATATTGTTACAATAAAGCCTGAAAATATAGCAAGGCCGCCCATTCTAGGAAGAGGCTTTGTGTGCAAACCTCTTTTTTTAGGATAATCAATAGCGCCAAGTTTTATAGATATTTTTTTTGCAAAAGGCGTTGTAAATAAGGCGATTCCAAATGCCGAAGCAAATGCCGCTATATATAAAAGCCAATTGTGTTGCTCCATAAAAATCTCTGAAGGAATCAAAGTGTTCACCCTTCCACAATATTAGTATAACATAAAAGTACCTATCAAAAGTCTCAAATTTGTCTCAATTTTTTTATTTAACATTTTTAGGCGACAAAGTCGCCAACTCGTCGAAATCCTGATTTCGACGAAAGGCAATAGGTGAAATCAAGCGGGGCTTTGCCTCGTGCAGATTGAACCATTGCCTACTTTGTTCCAAACAGCCTATCGCCAGCATCACCAAGGCCTGGAACAATATAACCATGGTCGTTTAATTTTTCATCATGAGCAGCAGTATAAATATCAACATCAGGATGCTGTTCAGTAAGATATTTAACACCTTCTGGGCATGACAAAAGGCAAAGGAATTTTATATGTTTAACGCCTTTGTCTTTAAGTAGTTGGATAGCAGCAACTGCTGTTCCACCAGTTGCAAGCATCGGGTCTATAACAAAAACTTCACGCTCGCAAATATCACTTGGAAATTTAGAAAAATATTCTACTGGTAAAAGCGTTTCAGGGTCTCTATAAAGCCCTATATGGGCAACCTTTGCCGTTGGCATAAGCCTTAAAATCCCATCAACCATGCCAATTCCTGCTCTAATTACAGGAGCAATGCTAAACTTTTTATCAGTTATCATATTTGCTTTTGTAGTTGTTACTGGTGTTTCGATTTCAACTTGGTGAAGAGGTATGTCTCTGGTTGCCTCATAGCATACAAGCATGGCAACTTCAGAAGCAAGCTCACGAAATTCTTTAGAACCAGTTTCAGTCTTTCTAAGCATAGCTATTTTGTTTTGAACAAGCGGATGATCTACAATCACAAATTTTCCCATCTAAATTTCCTCCAGTAGTTTTTTTATTATAATCTCCAGTAATTTATTAAGCTCATCCCTGCAACTTCTGTATATTTCAATGCTACCCATAAATGGGTCTGAAATATCTGATTTTTGCGAAAGAGCATATTCGTAAACAGTGTAAACTTTGTTGCTAAATTCGCCAAAGTACTGTAAAATATGATGTTTGTGCGAGTTTGTCATAGTCAGAATAACATCTGCACAAGCAATATCTTCTTGTGTTATCATTTTTGATTTATGTACCGACAAATCAATGCCAAGCTCATTAAGTGCTTTAATTGCATTCTCACTTGCAGAAGAGCTACCAAAAGCTGCCACTCCACAACTTTTAACCTCATAATTAATGCCCTTTTCCTTAGCTTTTTTGTTAAAAATATGCTCCGCCATAGGGCTTCTGCAAGTGTTGCCTGTGCAAACAAAAAGTATATTATTCAACATTAATCACCCTATATTCTGCGGCTTTTAAAAGCCTGTTCATAATTGCAAGAAAAACACCGTCTTCTGAGAAACCTTCAGCGTAAACCTTGCAAACACCATTATAATCAAATTGCCTTAATGTATTAAAGAGATTTTTTGCTATGCTCTCAGGATTTAACCTATCACCAACAGAAATTACGTTATCAAAGCCATCATAAACTGCCAAAGTTTGTGATGTTGCCATAATCCCTATATCTTCGCCACTTTTTATAGATTTTTTTATAGAATTTGCAACGCTTTTTGCCTCACCTAAAAATATGGTAACCTCAGCCTTTGGTGAATAGTGCTTATACTTCATTCCAGGAGCTTTGGGTTTAGAATCATCTATAATTTTTTCGGCGATTTTAACATTTCCGATTGTAGATTCAAGCATTTCTAAAGTGATAGAACCCGGCCTAAGTAAAACGGGTTCTTCATCCGAAACATCTATGATTGTAGATTCTAACCCAAATTCGGCTTGTCCACCATCTATAATCATATCAATTTTGCCGCTTAAATCTTCAAAAACATGATTTGCCGTTGTTGGGCTTGGCTTAGTGCTTGTATTTGCACTTGGTGCAGCAATTGGAACGCCCGCAAACCTAATTAAATCAAGTGCAATCGGACTTTTTGGTATTCTAACTGCAACAGTATCAAGCCCTGCCGTTACACTATCAGGCACAGCATTTTCAGTTTTTTTAAATATCAAAGTTAGTGGCCCAGGCCAATACTTTTCTATAAGTATTTTGGCGTAATTAGGTATTTCCTTGGCAATATTTTCGAGATAGCTCTTATCGGCTATATGCACAATAAGAGGATTATCCGAAGGGCGACCCTTTGCTAAAAAAATGCTATTAGTAGCCTCTCCTGATAATGCGTTTGCACCAAGTCCATAAACTGTTTCCGTATTAAACGCAACTAGCCCACCATTTCTTATAATTTCACCAGCCTCTTTAAAAATCTCATTATATTCTTGAGGAGAAACTGATGCAACGTTTTTTACTTTTGTAATCATTTATTTGCACAGCATTTCTTAAATTTAAGCCCACTTCCACAAGTACAAGGGTCGTTTCTACCAACTTTCTCACCTTTAACAATTGTTCCAGATTTTTTCTGTTCAGTAAACATTATCTTGCGTTCGTCTTCTGTAAAAATGTTGTTCCACTCTTCTAATTCATATAAATGCTTTGCTTTGTACTCAACCATTTTTTTGTAAAGTATTGTAAAATCTATATTAAATTCAACTTCTGTATCTTTTTCTAAATTTTCCACATCAACTTTAGGGTCTATTGCTTCGTTTATACCATCAATAAATCCACAAACTTGATGAGGTTCAAAGTCATATTTTTCGCCCAAAAATGCAACTGTACCTTTAATTACATTATTTTTTTCTCCAAGAATTTTTTCATAAACAGCTTGTTCTTTAGGCATATACTCATTCCAGAAAGTGTTTACTGCTCCTCCATTATTGTCATATGCCGATTTTAACCATTGTTCGTATAAAGTCATTTTTATATTACTCCTTTTGTATTTAATCGTATTATTATAACACAATATAAATTAGATTGCAAATTTAGTTTATATTCCATCAGTGCCAATTACTACAACAATATCAAATCTTTGATCCATCGTAGGATCAAAAACTATTCTCGAATTTTCAAAAAGCTCACTAATATCTTCTCCAAGACCTAAACTGTTCACAAAAATTCTAGTATTGTTTGCTCTAACGCCTGAAAAATCACCAATAGCAGTAACACTATAGCCATTTTCTTCTAATATGTTCCGTCCACGAGCTGCAAGCCCCGATTCATTTCCGCCATTTAAAACCTGTATTCTTTTATTGTGCGAAAGTGTTGTTTCCGAAAAAATCCCATCTCTAAAAATAAAATCAATAAGCTCTTTTGCAGGCACTTCGTTAAGGTCTAGATAAGACCTTCCGCCTGCAACCCTTGGCCTTGGTGTGGTTGGAATAGTGTAAGTATTTATATTATCGACAGAAAAACCATTTAAAAACCTTACATAACTAAGTGCTCTTGTAAGCGATAAATCTGTTTCAACATATCTAAATGCCGCAGTTGCTATAGTAGTAGCATTGTTTAAAACATTTTCTCGAGATAAAACTTGCGAAATAAGGGCTTTTATAAACTCTTGCTGAATTTCTACACGCCTTAAATCTGCCTGTTGGTATGTTCTAAATCTAACAAGCCCCTCGGCTGCTGCACCATCTAATAGTTGATAACCAGGATGTAAGTTTATAAGTAAATTCTGCGTTGGGTCGTGATAATACATTCTTTGTGGAACATCAAAATAAACACCACCAATAGCATCTACAATATAAATAAACGCATCTATGTCAACCTTTACATAAAAGTCAAGCTCTATGTCAAGCATTTCCTCAATCTGTAGCCTTAAAAAGTCCATACCTCTATTATTTCCTGCGTGGTGGTGAACTTCGTTAAGCTTCATGCTTCTATCAGCATTCATAACTCTTCCTTCCGAACGCAAAATATCAAATCTATCCTGTGGCATTATAACCCTTATATCTCTTGGTAGTGAAATTATGTCTAAAGATTTTGTTGCATGGTCAAACGAGCCTATCATTATTAAGTCTGTGCGGGTTCCATCATCAAGACCCGCTATTAGAAAATTATCACGCTCGCCATTATTTGCAGGTGCAATAAAATCAAGCACAGAGCCACCTATATTGCGAAATGAAAAACCACCATTTTCTGAATTTTCATTAGATCCAAATACACCATATCCAACAACAACCATCAAAAGTACCATAGAAAATACCAAAAGACTTACAACAAATGTTTTTAAAAATTTACGCACCATAAATATGTACCTCCAAAAATTTGGCCTTATAATCTACATTCTATCATACTTTTTCTATATTGTTAATAAAAATTAAATATATTCAAAAAATTGTAATAGTAGAGGTAATTTATGCCAAGAAAATATTTGAAAGGTAGAAAACCTATTAAAAAAAAGAAAAGCAAGGCTTTTAAAGTATACGCACTTATTTTTCTTTTGATTATTATAGTTACGGCAATTTATATTATATACAACCTAGATAGAAGAGCCATGCCTGTTGTTGTTGCAGCAACCGAGATACACGCAAATACAATTGTAAATGCTGCCATAAACGAATCTTTAAGAAACATTATAGAAAGAGAAAATTTAATAACTGAAGATTTTTATTATAGAACAATAAGTGGCGACAGAATTAGTGCCGTTGGCGTTAACACTGTTTTGGTAAACGAAATATGTAATGAAATTGCCTTTACCATATCAGAAAGCCTAAATAACATGGGCAGGCAGCGAGTTAATGTTCCACTTGGAGCAGTTTTTGGCATGAGCATTTTTGCAAATTCGGGCCCTAGGTTTCCTGTAAGCGTAACCCCTATGGGTGAAGCTGTTGTCGACTTCGAATCGTCTTTCCAAAACGCAGGAATAAACCAAGTTAATTTTCAGCTATGGCTTAACGTAGAAACAAGAGTTCAAATTGTAAACCCTATGCAAGAAACCTATATTATTATCGAAAGAAAAATTTCTATCGTTAATACTGTTATAAGTGGAGAAGTTCCACCGACGTATTTAAACTTTGATAGATAATTTATATAATCTCTCTAACTTTTTTGCAGCGTTAAACTTTTTATATAAAAACGCTTCGAACGATAAATCCTCATACCCGAAGCACATGGCTTCTATTGCAATTGCACCAGTATAGCCCGTTTTTGTAACATCACTCGTTTCCAATATTATCATGTAAATGCAGTGCCATCACGCGGTTACCAAGCATCTCTAAAAAATCTACTCCTGGATATATGGGATAGTGCTGGCCTGCATCACGGACAATTTGAGAACCATTACGATAAATATTTCTCTCTGCCAAAAAAATTTGCCCCACTCGACACTATTTTGCCTTTTTTTGGTAATGAAGCATTAATACACTGTTCTTATAACAAAACCTTCTATTAAAATATTCATGATTTCATCTTTGTTTTCAGGGTCAGTTTCTGAAAGATTTACAGATATTTTAAAAAGCTCTTCTAAGGCTCTTGCAATAATATTTACTTCAGCACGAAATTTTACACCAAAATCACTAAAACTAAGCCCATATCCACTTTCTTTAGAGTTTTTCTCCTCGATTATTTCTTGGGGAATTTTTCTATAAAGATAATCTATAGCACCAGACTCTACTTGTTTTAAAATCTCGCTCTCTTCTGCAAATTGTATGTACTTTAGAAAGACTTTTTTTATTAAAAGCCGCGGCTCTATATTAGAATTTTCTAAAGTAAACTTATCAAGTTCTTCCCATAGCTCTAGCTGTTTTTTTGCAATAATATCCATATACAGTTCTTCTTTATTTATGTAAAAATTATAAAAAGAACCTTTCGCAATAGAGGCAGATTTACAAAGCTCATCAACGCTAACTTTTTTAAGCCCATATTTTGCAAAAAGCTTTTCACCCTCTAATAAAAGTGTTTCTCTAATATTTTCTTTTTCCGAACTCGTGAATTTTGGCATAATTATTCCTCTTTTGTTTTTTTATGACTAACATGATTTTATCAGCCGTCAACAGTATTGTCAATAGATTTAGGTCTAAATAAGGAAACATTTATCACTACAGAGATTATTATTCCAATCATACTATCAATAACTCTGTCTAAACTAAATAAAATTGGGCTAAGCTCTTGCCCTCCATCTATCATGATTATAAGAAATACAATGGTTCCAAGCCCCGAAGCTTGCTTAATACCCGCTATTGTGCAAACATAGAAAAATATTATTGTTCCTAAAAATACAAAAAGTAAAAATATCCAAAAATTAGACGATGTAAGCCTCAAAGATATAAATGCTGCACCAAAAAGGCCCCCAACAATTGTTCCTAAAATTCTAAACTTAGCAGACTCTATAGATTTTTCAACACTATCGTGCATTGAAAATATTGTGCCTGTTAAAGCAAGCATAAGCCCATCACGATCTAAAAAATGATATGCAATGAGGCACAAAACAACACAAATTGCGGTTTTGATAATTCTATGCCCGGGTATAGGCATTTTTTTAATCATTTCTCGTACTTTCTTCATAACAATTCACCCCTATAATTAACAAAATACTGTATAATATTATATTAACTATTATACAGTATTTTGATTAGAAAGTAAAACTTATATTGGGGGTTTAGTTAAAAAGAGAATTCTTCTGTAATATCCTAACAACCAGTTATTTCTAGCATCTCATCACACAGCACTTCTGCATTATTATCATGAGTAATTAATATGATTATTTTATCTCTCTTTATCTGGCGTAAATACTCCATAAATTGCTCACTTGTTTGTCTATCTAAAGCCGAAGTAGGTTCATCAAAAATCATAACTGCAGGATTTTTCATCAGCACTTTTAGTATAGATATTTTTTGTTTTTCCCCGCCAGAAGTGCTTGTATTTTTGTCATTAATAGTTAAATCTAATGTGTTATTTGTTATAAAGTCGGTCATGTTGAGTGTTTTTATATGGGCATCAAGAATCTGTTGCTGATCCAAATTACTCTGTTTAGTATCATCTGCTCTTCCAAATGTTAAGTTATATCTTATTGTATCATTCATCAGTACAGGTTCTTGATCGCTTAACCCAAAGAGTGTTTTCCTTGTTTCTTGCATGTTAATGTTCCGAATATCAATATCATTGTAAGCTATACTACCCTTAAACTCATTTATATACATTCCTATAATAAGATTGATAAGAGTAGATTTGCCTGCTCCATTTTTTCCAGTAATGCCATAAATTTTACCTTTTTCAAAAATTGCATTAAAGTTATTTATAGTTTTTTTGTTACAGCTACTTTCATCGTTATCGCTTGAAATATAAGAAAAACTAACATTATGGAGTTCAATTCTCCAAATATCCTCTAAAATCTTATCTCCGCAACTCTCAATCTCTTGCGTAAAAATATCTTTAATCCGGTCTAGTGCTACCAACGTTTGTTGATAATTTGCACCAAGACCAAAGAAATATCGACCTGCACCAAGCATCATAGAGAAGTAGCTTATAAATATGGTAAACATACCTACAGTAAAGCTTCCAATAAGTATTTGGTAACCCCCAGCAACAAACAGTACAATTTGAGCAAGTGTTGATACAAAACCATCAAGCCCTGAATATAAGTAGCTAACTTTTTGCATGTGAATGGCTGAATTTCTATAGAGCACAAAGTCTTTGTCCATTCTCATATTCATCTCTTCATGTATCGAGTTAGTTTTTATAAATTTTATATATTTCAATTGTTCGAAAAGGCTTGAGAAGAATTTGTTTTGAAATTCTTTTATGGCAAGACTAGCTTTATATAGAGGGCCTTTAAATGCGAGGTATAGAATTACATAAAAAACCAAGAATCCTATTAGCATCAATGCCATAAAGAAATTCATATAAAGCAAAATGGCAAATGGAACAATAAGCATAATTGCATTTGTGGCAATGCTTTGTATAATTGTAATACAAAATGTGATTATTTCATTAGAATCTAAATTTAATCTATGGTTTAAATAAGCACTGTTGTTTTGATTTATATAGGAAAGAGAGAGGCTTTGTATATGTTTTATAGCATCACTATTTAAGTCATAACTCATTTTAGTTTTAATTTTTATGTACATAATTGATGTTATGTACCCCTTCAGAATTTTGACAATATTTAACCCTCCGAATATAGCAGCAAAACTAAGAACAACATTAATATCTCCTCCATAAATAAGGCTATCTAAAAAAGCTCCTATAATATATGGCGATAATATGCCTATAGCAGTAGATACAAGGGATAAAATCACAAAAATAGCTAGTTGAAACTTATATTGCTGTAGGTATTTTTTACAGAACCTAAAAATTTTCAATGTTATTCATCCATTCGTTTAAAAGAAATAATAGTTTTAAAACCTCCAAATTACCCGATAAACTTGCTTAAGTGGTAATTGTGGAGGTTTTATTTTCAAGGCTTCGATGTTTGTTTAGCATCTATCCAACTTTTAAAGACATTTCTTGCTTAACATACGCCAAATCGTGCATTATATCCGAATCTTCATAATTGGTTAATTTTGCTGCTCTCTCAAGAAACTCTAAGCCTTGGCTAGAATTACCTTGTTTGTGTAAAGCAAGCCCTAATCCTTTAATTGCATAAACATCATTCGGGTTGATTTGCAGGACTTTTCTATTAATTTGTTCACATTTGATGTAATTGCCACACATAAACTCAGCAAACCCGCTTAAAGATAGAGCTTCTTGGTTTTCTGGCTCTATAGCTAAAACTCGTTCTGTGAAAAGGGCAGCTGTTTGATAATTTTTCTGAGAAATACTTGTCCTCGCCAGCGCAATTAGTTGATCTACATCTGTACTTTCTTGCAAGCTCTCTTTTATATTCTTTAAGGCTAAGTTATAAGAACAGTACTTATTCTCTGAATAAATGTCACCATTCATAGTTAGGCGTGTATTAGGACATCCACCAAGGCAAATGCTTCCATAATTACAGATAGAGCAATTTCCTGTTAGCTTGTCCTTCGTCATATTTCTGCACCAAGTAAAGTTTTCTGGATTATTCCATATATCATTTAGAGATTTATCTCTAATATTTCCTTCTATAAATGATGTATCGCGTATAGATGTGCATCCTATAATATCACCGTTATGTAATATGCCAAAAACATGTACACCAGCATTACATCCTTGCCAAATACTTTTAAAATCTGATCTACTAGTGTTTTGCCTTATCTTTTGTTCTTTTTCACTGTAATATCCAATACAGTCTGCAGGATAAATATTAATTTGGCCTTCCATAGAAGTTTCATAGCAAAAATCAATTATGTCATTCATTTTTTCTGGAGCTACAACCCACTCAGGGTGATCTTTAAAATTGCCCATAGGGAAACCTATTTGTAGTTGCCATGATTTTATGCCGTTATCCGTTAATATTTTGCGCATCTCTGGGAGTTCGCCGATATTTTCGTTGGATATAGTAGTAACTGCTCCTGTTGCTATTCCAACCTCTTGCAAAGCTTTAAATGCTTTAAAGATACGCTCATAAGATCCTTCTTGTCTTATTTTATCATGAGTTTTTTCAGTGCCATCCAAACTGATAGCAATAGTAGAAACGCCACTGTTTTTTAGTTTCTCTGCCATTTGTGGCTCTAATAGCCAACCATTAGTAATAATATTTACAACAATAGAATGAGATACGAATCTTTCTATAATAATAGGCAAATCAACTCTGGTTAGAGGTTCTCCGCCTGAAATAGTTATCCATTTTAGGCCAAGTTCAGCTATTTGGTCAACTAACGAAAGAGCCTCATCTGTCGTCAATTCATCAGGTAAAGGCTCTTTACATGATGAACCACAATGAGCACACCTCATGTTACAACCCATTGTTACTTCCCATATTGCCGTCGATGGTTTTTGTTTCATATTATTTTCATCCCCCTAATTATTTTATAAAATAGAGAACCCATCTTCATAGGTATGTACTCCATATATGAAAATGGGTTCTCATGTTTAATGCAACTGTTGCTAAGCTAGTCATTAATCATCTAATCAAAGCAATAAAAAACTACCCTTTAAAATAGCTATCAATGCTTAAAATAAATTATTAGACTATTATTTACACCAGTCGTTAACTCCGTAATGTGGAGTTATTAAAATTGGATCTCTTTCTAAATCACCAGGATCTGGGTTAGCAATAAGATCTAGAGTTGGATTGTTTTCAATTTCGTTAAATTTTACAAAACCTTCAAGTAAGTTAATATTGATTTCTGGTTTCATGTAAATTTCCTCCTTTTAAAATTATGTTTAGTATTTTTTAGGAGTCTTTTCGGCCGAATAAGCTCTCTACCATATTATAATAACATATAGATACAATCATGTCAATACTGAATGTATTTTAAATGTCGTTAAAGCTTTTCAAGCCCTATGTATAATTAACTAGGTAATGAAACAAAAAACGATTGAAATGCTAGCATTCAATCGCTTTTTTATGCTTACCTTTGGTGCATCTATTGCTATAGCAAATAAATATTTCTCCAAGTGCACAAAGACTTTTCCATAAAGCATACGGTTTAGACGTGTTGAAAATATCAGCTACACTAAAGTTTGTACATTCCAGCTTGAATGAAACGAGGCAGACTTTACTCTAAGTAAATCTGCTTTATAGCTTAGCGATGTTCTTACTCAGTATTAATAATTTTGTGATTACTGGTCAATAGATAATTTCTAAAGCTTGTATCTGGAGTGTCAGTTTTGGTAGCATTTAATTCAACACAGTTCTAAAACTAACTGTTTATACCAATTAAGACCGTCTCGTATCAGGTCTTCGTTTAGAAATCTTCCTAAATGCGGTATATAAAACCTCATGCGTAGGTAAATCATGCCTGTTTCTCGATCGAAATATTCGCCTGTGTACCTAAATGGGTTGGTGTCGTTCTCGTCTTTAAATCGTTCTACACCAAACGCATCATAACGGTATTCTCTTATGATATTTCCGTTGTTGTCTAAGAGCTGTACAACATCACCACGTGCATTAAATAAATACCAGCCATGCTCTGTTGAACGGATTAGGTTTATCCCTCGAATGAAAACAGTAGTATTTCCATCTATAACGTCGGCAATCATATTCATTCCGTCCCAAATATGCCTTGTTTCTTCTCCATTCACGATTTTTGATATTCGTAGGCTATCAGGGCGGTAAGTATACTCTGCTAGCGTATCAGTAGCCTCATATCTTACAAGCCTGTTGAGTATATCATACGTAAATATTTTTGTGCAGCCTTCTACTTCGGCATCTGCTCCATCTCTTAGTAACACTATACCAAAACTTGGTGCGCTGTCTGCATCTGCTACCTCAATAACATTCGTTAGCTGCATCATCTTATTGCCGTTGCTGTCGTACTCATATATGTTCATTGTCCTAGTTTCTGTGCTTAATTCTATAGTTTCGTATTGCAATAAACGATTGTTTCGGCCATAAACATACGTCGTTATAGAAACCTCGCCATCAACTTCCGAAACCATTCGAGAACGATTACCAGCCTTATCAAACTCATACTCCGTTACGAAATGACCTCGTTCGCCAATCTCTTCTTCTCGAACTAATCGACGCAAATAATCATACTCATACATCGTTATTGTACCACAGTTTTCCAAGATTGTCGACATCTTGCCATCTAAATAATAACTATACTCAAATGACGACACTATCTCGCCATTTACTCGGTTCACAATCTCGGTTACTAGGTTCGCTCGGTTAAATCTATACGTAGTTTCTACTCCGTTTGCATACCACAGCCTCGACCTATTTCCATTTACATCATAGCTGTACTCTGCTTCTAATACACCATTTGCAAATACTCGTACCATTCTATCTAGTAAATCATACTCATATCTGCTGTATGCCGTTAATTCGCCATTTAATTACATCCTAATTTTTTCTAAAACAAGCAGGCAAAAGATTATTTTGCCGCCCATTTTATATATCAATATTCCTTATAAGCTAATAAAATTAAGGCACATGCACCCCCGTCAGTTAAATATTGATGTCCTGAATTATCACTATCTAACAGTCCATCAATTAATCCAACAATAGTAATTAATTCTTCTATATCTTGGTGCCAAATGAAATGATTGGTGTTGAGTTTTTCATTAAGCATAAAGACTTTCTTAGACTTTTCATACTGCACTTTTATTAACTCAAGAGAATCAATATCAACAACCTCTACATTATCCATGCAAGTTATGTCAATTTTTCCTAATTTATTTTCTGCCAATTGAACAATATTTTCCCTGAAACATTGTAACCATTCTATTTCTTGAACATCTATTCTGATTGTAGGCCCATAAGAGCCTTGGTAGTAACTAATAATTGTTTTGTTGTTACTTATCATCTAAATTCACCTACCTTCTAAATGGAGGATAAATATTTTGCCACCCTGAATTCCAAGAAGTCCATGGATTGTAATCCCAATGCCCTATGCTATGAAATCTATCTGGAGCATGCCATCTCCATTCACCACCTTGTGGGTCAAACCATCGTGGAAAGACATCTGTCTTAGTGCCTTCGGGAAGTCGCCATTGCCACTGTTCATTCCAGCCAGGTGGAGTTGGGTAGCCCTCACTTCTCCAGCGATTAATTACACTGGCAGATGTATTCGTACTCCTAACCGCCCCCGCAGGCAACATCGCCTTCATATCATTTAAGAAGCCAAATATCTCTTCTTCTACTGTTAACCTTCTCAGCACATCATACGTATATCCCGTTATTGTACCACAGTTTTCCACGATTGTCGACATATTGCCATCTAAATAATAACTATACTCAAACGACGACACTATCTCGCCATTTACTCGGTTCACAATCTCGGTTACTAGGTTTGCTTG